>NZ_JABWMS020000052.1:0-32467 GCF_013369155.2 Escherichia sp. 94.0001
ATACCTGCCTGTCACGCAGGGGGTCGCGGGTTCGAGTCCCGTCCGTTCCGCCACCTATTAAGAAGCCTCGAGTTAACGCTCGAGGTTTTTTTTCGTCTGTATGTTTATTGTTGCCATAATTGCAAAAATCCTCTGCGTTTTACGCCCTTTTTCCGCAACAGTCTAAAGTCCATAATCATCTCAGTTAACGAACATAGCATTAAAAGAGGCATATTATGGCTATCCCTGCATTTGGTTTAGGTACTTTTCGTCTGAAAGACGACGTTGTTATTTCATCTGTGAAAACGGCGCTTGAACTTGGTTATCGCGCAATTGATACCGCACAAATCTATGATAACGAAGCCGCAGTAGGTCAGGCGATTGCAGAAAGTGGCGTGCCACGTAATGAACTCTACATCACCACTAAAATCTGGATTGAAAATCTCAGCAAAGATAAATTGACCCCAAGTCTGAAAGAGAGCCTGCAAAAATTGCGTACCGATTATGTTGATCTGACGCTAATCCACTGGCCGTCACCAAACGATGAAGTCTCTGTTGAAGAGTTTATACAGGCGCTGCTGGAAGCGAAAAAACAAGGTCTGACGCGTGAGATCGGTATTTCCAACTTCACGATCCCATTGATGGAAAAAGCGATTGCTGCTGTTGGCGCTGAAAACATCGCTACTAACCAGATTGAACTCTCTCCTTATCTGCAAAACCGTAAAGTGGTTGATTGGGCTAAACAGCACTGCATCCATATTACTTCCTATATGACTCTGGCTTATGGTAAGGCACTGAAAAATGAGGTTATTGCTCGTATCGCAGCTAAACACAATGCGACTCCGGCACAAGTGATTCTGGCGTGGGCTATGGGGGAAGGTTACTCGGTAATTCCTTCTTCTACTAGACGTGAAAACCTGGAGAGTAATCTTAAGGCACAAAATTTACAGCTTGATGCCGAAGATAAAAAAGCGATCGCCGCACTGGATTGCAACGACCGCCTGGTTAGCCCGGAAGGTCTGGCTCCTGAATGGGATTAAGCCTCTCTGACAGCTCCTCTGGGAGCTGTTTTTACATGCTCGCTAAGGAAATCGATAAAAGCCCGGATGCGCGTACTTACCGCACGGTCGCTGTAATAGACTGCACTGAATGGCATTTCCACTGGCAACACTTTATCTGCCATTAACTCCACCAATTCTCCGCGAGCGATTTCTCTGTCGATCATGTAGTCGGACAAACACGCAATCCCGTTGCCACTCAGGCAAAGCTGTTTCAGTGTTTCCCCACTATTGGATGACAAACCGTACTTTACCTCATGTAATTGTCCATCACTACAGGCTATCGGCCAGGTATTGAGGGAAGCGGGTTCAGTGAATCCCAGGCAAACATGTTGCTTTAAATCGTCGATCGTTTCTGGCTTCCCGTAGCGGGAAATATAATCGGGGGAGGCGATAATTTTTCGATAACTGTTAAATAACGGCCTGGCACGTAAGCTGGAATCCGTTAACGTACCAGCGCGTATCGCGACATCCACTTTTCTTTCGATCAAATTAATAATCGTTTCGGAGGAGACTAGCGATAAAGTAACTTCCGGATAGCGTTCACGGAAAGGCTTAATTAACGGCATCAGAAAGTGCAGCACCACTGGAGTTGCGGCATCGATCCGTAACAGTCCACGCGGTGTATTATGCGTCTCCATAATTTCTGATTCTGCCGCTGCCATCTCCTGCAAAATTGACTGTACGCGACGAAAATAACGCTCGCCTTCTTCCGTCAGGCTAAGTTGTCGCGTGGTCCGATTAAGCAGGCTAACGCCAAGTTTCATCTCCAGCTTTTTCACTGCCCGGCTTACCGCTGAGTTTGCTTGCCCTAATTGTTCCGCTGCCCGGCTAAAGCTGCCGCTTTCTACGACCGAAACAAAAATGGCGAGTTCTTCCGACGTGGCTTTCATTTTTGCTCCTGTTGCAAAATAGAAGAGATATTTTGAATTTATTTGTCATTAAACCATCAGGATACGTGATATGTCATCCGATTTAATGTTCTCAACAATGAGCAAAATTCTGACCGGTGTAAGCACTTGCTTACATAACAATATACAATTGCTCGTTGAAAGAGTGAGCTAAAATCCCTATAACAGTAGAACCCTCCCGAGTGCGGAAGGGTTGACGTAATAGAGGTTTCAAAGTCAAAAGTGCGAAAAAACACCTATGCCATGCGCTATGTTGCCGGACAACCTGCGGAAAGGATCTTACCGCCGGGGTCTTTTGCGAGCATCGGCCAGGCATTACCACCCGGAGAACCGTTAAGTACTGAAGAGCGTATTCGGATCCTGGTGTGGAACATATACAAACAGCAATGCGCTGAATGGTTGTCGGTATTAAAGAACTACGGCAAAGATGCGCATCTGGTGTTATTGCAGGAAGCGCAGACAACGCCAGAGTTAGTACAGTTTGCGACCGCTAACTATCTTGCCGCCGATCAGGTACCGGCTTTCGTACTGCCACAACATCCTTCTGGCGTAATGACCCTTTCGGCGGCGCATCCAGTGTATTGCTGCCCGTTACGTGAACGAGAACCCATTTTGCGTCTGGCGAAGTCGGCACTGGTGACGGTCTATCCATTACCTGACACCCGCCTGTTGATGGTGGTTAATATACACGCCGTCAACTTCAGTCTGGGCGTAGATGTTTATAGTAAGCAGTTACTTCCAATTGGCGATCAGATAGCTCACCACAGTGGCCCGGTCATTATGGCGGGAGATTTCAATGCCTGGAGCCGTAGAAGGATGAACGCGTTATATCGCTTTGCGCGGGAAATGTCGCTGCGCCAGGTGCGTTTTACCGATGATCAGCGCCGTCGGGCGTTTGGTCGCCCGCTCGATTTTGTTTTCTACCGTGGTCTGAACGTCAGCGAAGCTTCTGTACTGGTTACGCGCGCTTCCGATCACAATCCGCTACTCGTTGAATTCAGTCCCGGCAAGCCTGATAAATAAGGTATGTCAGGTCTGCCACAGGGCAGACCAACGTTTGGCGCTGCCCTTTTATACTCAAATAACAAAAGGACAGCGCAATGACAACACAATCCCACCATGACCACGTAGAAAAGCAGTTTAGCTCTCAAGCCAGCGAATATCTGACCAGTACCGTACATGCATCCGGACGAGATTTACAGCGCCTGGCGGAGCGTCTGGCTGATTATCCTGATGCAAGTGTACTTGATATGGGCTGCGGAGCAGGGCATGCCAGCTTTGTCGCTGCGCAAAACGTGAGCACGGTGGTGGCGTATGACTTATCTGCCCATATGCTGGATGTCGTGGCACAAGCTGCCGAAGCCCGGCAACTGAAAAATATCACCACCCGCCAGGGATATGCCGAAAGTCTGCCATTTGCCGATAACGCATTTGATATTGTTATCAGCCGTTATTCTGCCCATCACTGGCATGATGTTGGTGCAGCACTGCGTGAAGTGAATAGGATATTGAAACCTGGCGGTAGGCTGATTGTGATGGACGTAATGTCTACGGGTCACCCAGTGCGCGACATCTGGTTACAGACGGTAGAAGCATTACGCGATACCTCTCACGTACGAAACTACGCCAGCGGTGAGTGGTTGAGGTTAATCAATGAAGCCAATCTGATAGTTGATAATTTAATTACAGATAAGTTACCGCTGGAATTTTCTTCATGGGTCGCGAGAATGCGTACGCCAGAAGCGTTAGTAGACGCTATTCGCATTTACCAACAGAGCGCATCGACAGAGGTGAGAACGTATTTTGCCTTGCAGAATGACGGCTCTTTCACCAGTGATATCATCATGGTAGAAGCACATAAAGCAGCATAAATAAAAAAAGCACCGGGGGAATCGGTGCCTTTTTATTATCTGGTTTGTCAGGAATCTGGCATGTTGTTGTTTTTCACAAACAACGTCAGCTTATCGCCTGGTTGCAGATTCGCAGTGTCGCTGTTCCAGCGCATCACATCTTTGATGTTCACGCCGTGGCGTTTAGCAATGCTTGAAAGCGAATCGCCTTTGCGCACACGATACGTAATGCTATCGCTGTTGTTTGCCAGTCGCTGTGCGCTACTGCCTGCACCAATCGTCAAACTTTGGCCTGGCTTCAGCTTAGTTCCGCGCAGTTTGTTCCACTGCTGCAAATCTTTGGTGCTTACGCCGAGACGTGAAGCGATACTTGAAAGCGTGTCGCCAGAGCGTACGGTGTAAACACGGCTGTTAAGCGGCATATTGTCGGCAACCAGCGTCGACTGTACAGCAGCAATTTCGCCTGAAGCCAGAGACTCACGCAGTTGATCTGCATGCTTCTTTGGCACCATCACGTACTGCGGACCACTTGCGCCCAGCGTGGAGCCTTTCACGCCAGCGTTGAATGTCTTCAGCTTGCTGACGGAAATCCCCGCCATATCAGCAACCTTCGCCATTTCAACCGGGCTGCTCAGGTGCACACGCGCCAGAGCACGGCTTTCATCGGTCGTTGGCAGACGTACGCCATAACGCTTGCTGTTTTTGAGAATATCACTCAATGCCAGCATTTTAGGCACGTACTGCTTCGTTTCCTGCGGCAACGGTAACGACCAGAAGTCCGTGGATTTCCCACGCGCTTTGTTCGTTTTAATTGCCTTCATGACCCGACCTTCGCCGCTGTTATAAGCCGCTACGGTCAGAAGCCAGTCGCCGTCAAACATCTTGTTCAGACGCTGCATCATGTTCAGCGCGGCAGTTGTTGAAGCAACAACATCGCGACGCGCGTCATAATTACGGGTCTGTTTCAAACCATAATTGCGCCCCGTGCTCGGAATGATCTGCCAAATACCTGCGGCATTGGCGCCAGACGTCGCGTGAGGATCAAAAGCGCTCTCCACTATGGGTAGTAGTACCAGTTCCATAGGCATGTTACGTTTTTTAACTTGCCCGGCTATCCAGTACATATACGGCTCTGCCCGTAAAGTTACATCGTGGAGATAGCTCTTATTGCGTAAATATTTCTGTTTCTGTTCGCGAATCCGGTCGTTTTCCGGAATTCCCATCTTTAGCTCGTCGCCAATGAAAGCCCACAAGTCACCATCTGGCGCGATAGACGTCCCATCGTCCATCCATCGTGCCTGACTTGTAAACTTTGCTGCTTCCCCTTGACCAGCTGCAGAAAGGCTCTGTGCGTGCTGTTGAACGTTGCCGGTACTCTGGCAACCCACGAGCAGGACAGAGGCGAGTAATATCGCTTTTGCCTTCATGTGTGTGTCAATAGTTGCTTAAAAGACGACCGATCATAACGGCGAACGGAGCCGATGACAAGAAAGTTTTATCAGAACCTATCTTTCTTTGACCTTAACCATGCAAAACGTTCTTCAGGTTGTTGCAATAATGTTTCTTCATTAATTACATTAATTAAATCAATATCTTCTGTTCTTAAAAAAACATTAATTTGCCGCTCATTTTTCAGAATTACGGGTAGTGTTATTTGATTTTTTGCCCGTAACTCCTTAACTTTACGATAATAATCATTTATGGACAAATCGTGCGGAAGAATACTCAAAGCAAACTTCATATTTGATAACGTATATTCATGAGCACAACATACCAATGTATCGTCAGGTAACGCACTTAACTTTTTAAGTGATTGATACATTTGTGATGCTGTCCCTTCAAACAACCGACCACACCCACCAGAAAACAGCGTGTCGCCGCAAAATAGATAAGGTTTACTGAAGTAACAGATATGTCCTAAAGTGTGACCCGGTGTGGCAATTACACTAAATTCATGCCCCAAAACGAAGGCAGTTTCGCCATCTTTGACTACCTGTGTTGTTCCCTTATCTTGTGTCTCTTGTGGACCATACACCACAATTTGCGGAAACTTTTCCACCAGTTCTTTTACGCCGCCAACGTGATCGTGATGATGGTGGGTGAGAAATATGGCCTCCGGTTGCCAGTTATTGGCGGCAATGGCGTTTAATACTGGCTCTGCGTCTCCGGGATCGACAATCAGGCAGCGACCTGCTTCATCATTCAAAACCCAGATGTAATTGTCATCAAAGGCGGGAATACTGTTAAGATTCATAGATTACCTCTCAGTGTGAAACGGAAGGTTGTGATGAAACCGGCAAGAGTCCCTCAAACTGTCGTGGCTCCTGATCGCTGGGGCGATTTGCCCTGGGGAGAGCTTTATCGCAAAGCGCTGGAGCGCCAGCTCAACCCGTGGTTCACTAAAATGTATGGTTTTCATCTGCTTAAGATTGGCAATTTAAGCGCAGAAATCAATTGCGAAGCGTGCGCGGTTTCTCATCAAGTGAATGTTTCTGCGCAAGGAATGCCCGTCCAGGTACAGGCGGACCCACTTCATCTTCCTTTTGCCGATAAATCCGTTGATGTTTGTCTATTGGCACATACATTGCCGTGGTGCACCGATCCGCATCGTTTATTGCGTGAAGCCGATCGGGTATTGATTGATGATGGCTGGCTGGTCATTAGTGGCTTCAATCCCATCAGTTTAATGGGATTACGCAAACTTGTGCCGGTATTGCGCAAAACCTCGCCCTATAACAGCCGGATGTTTACTCTGATGCGGCAGCTGGACTGGCTCTCGTTGTTGAATTTTGAAGTGCTACACGCCAGCCGTTTCCACGTTCTCCCGTGGAACAAACATGGTGGAAAACTATTGAATGCGCATATTCCTGCGCTTGGTTGCTTACAACTTATTGTTGCCCGGAAACGGACTATTCCTTTAACGCTAAATCCGATGAAACAGAGTAAAAACAAGCCGCGAATTCGCCAGGCGGTTGGAGCCACCCGACAATGTCGTAAATCACAAGCTTAAACTTCGACTTGGTAGCCCGTATCTTCCAGTGTGGGATTCATTGCCGCAGCACGAGCCAGTTCATCACAGCGTTCGTTTTCCGGGTGTCCGGCATGGCCTTTAACCCATTCCCATTTGATTTGATGTTGCCCCAGCGCAGCATCAAGACGTTGCCAGAGATCGACATTTTTTACTGGTTTTTTGTCTGCGGTTTTCCAGCCACGTTTTTTCCAGTTATGGATCCACTGGGTGATACCCTGGCGGACATACTGGCTGTCGGTACTCAAAATGACTTCGCAATGTTCTTTTAACGCCTCCAGCGCGACAATAGCGGCCATCAACTCCATACGGTTGTTGGTGGTGCGGGTGTAGCCTGCGCTAAAGGTTTTCTCGCGTCCGCGATAGCGTAAAATAGCGCCGTAACCCCCAGGTCCTGGATTGCCCAGACACGAACCATCGGTGAAAATTTCTACCTGTTTAAGCATCTCTGGTAGACTTCCTGTAATTGAATCGAACTGTAAAACGATAAGTCTGACATAAATGACCGCTATGAGCACTGCAATTACACGCCAGATCGTTCTCGATACCGAAACCACCGGTATGAACCAGATTGGTGCGCACTATGAAGGCCACAAGATCATTGAGATTGGTGCCGTTGAAGTGGTGAACCGTCGCCTGACGGGCAATAACTTCCATGTTTATCTCAAACCCGATCGGCTGGTGGATCCGGAAGCCTTTGGCGTACATGGTATTGCCGATGAGTTTTTGCTCGATAAGCCCACGTTTGCCGAGGTAGCCGATGAGTTCATGGACTATATTCGCGGCGCTGAGTTGGTGATCCATAACGCAGCGTTCGATATCGGCTTTATGGACTACGAGTTCTCGTTACTTAAGCGCGATATTCCGAAGACCAATACCTTCTGTAAGGTCACCGATAGCCTTGCGGTGGCGAGGAAAATGTTTCCCGGTAAACGTAACAGCCTCGATGCGTTATGTGCCCGCTACGAAATAGATAACAGTAAACGAACGCTGCACGGGGCATTACTCGATGCCCAGATCCTTGCGGAAGTTTATCTGGCGATGACCGGTGGTCAAACGTCGATGGCTTTTGCGATGGAAGGAGAGACACAGCAGCAACAAGGTGAAGCAACAATTCAGCGCATTGTACGTCAGGCAAGTAAGTTACGCGTTGTTTTTGCGACAGATGAAGAGCTTGCGGCACATGAAGCCCGTCTCGATCTGGTGCAGAAAAAGGGCGGAAGCTGCCTCTGGCGGGCGTAATTATCTGTGAAAGGCGATAAAAATAGCGACTTGGGCGATTTTTGCAGCAAACGATTCAAAAGATGAGAAAAACCATTGACGAAGGGTGAGGCAATCCGTAATATTCGCCTCGTTCCCAACGGAACACTACGCGGAGCGGTAGTTCAGTCGGTTAGAATACCTGCCTGTCACGCAGGGGGTCGCGGGTTCGAGTCCCGTCCGTTCCGCCAATATTCAGAAAGCCCGAATCAGTAATGATTCGGGCTTTCGTCGTTTTGGTGAAGCGAGAATTTTTTCACTCAGGAAGTAAAACGAATATGATTTAAAAAATGGCCAGACATTATAAATTCTGGCCACTTCTGTTACTCCAGCGCATCCCATTTTTCCAGCAGTTCTACTGGAATTTCATTTATAACCTCCGAGAAGCGTTTTCCGACCAGGCGCTCTGCCTGGCGCAGCAAAGGAATGGTCGGGCTGCTCGGTTCGCTGTGCTCAAACCAGCGACGGATGACACGCAGGCGTTCCAGCGCGTCGTTCCGGTCGCGGATCTGCCTGGGTTCTGCGCCGGACATCGGTGATATTTCCTCCGCGATATGCACCGGTAGCGCAATCTGCTCTGACGATATCTGTTCAGTATGAACGATGGCGGTGCTCTCCGGCTGTTCAACTACTGGTTGTGGCAGGATCTCCGGCGTGGTGGTCCGTATCGCTCCCGGCAACAGAGCCAGCAATTGTGTCAGACGGGATAGGTTCGGTGCCTGTTCATTCAGCGTTTCACGCGCATGGCGTTGCAGCCGCTCAGTGGTCTCTGCGGCCTGGCGAAAGGCGTCAAGTGGCAGTGCGCCGCGCGCTTCCAGGTCGGCCAGTTGCTGGCGTACCGATTCCGGTGCCAGCGCATCCGCCGGGCGTGATGCAGACAGCGAACGCTCCACATCCCGTACCTGAAGGCGCATGGCGACATTATTTGACAGCGTGATACCCCGGATATCCGCCATTACGCCTTCGTGGTCCAGCAACGCCGCCAGCGCGTTACTGCGTGCCACAGCCGCCTCTTCGGCGGTGATATCTTCAGTCGCGAGCAGTTGCGGGTGGATGGCGTCCGGGTACGTGGCGCACAACGTTTCCAGCAGCGTGAGTACCTCCGCCAGTCCCCTGGCACCGGCCTGCTGGATACGGCAGCGCAGCAGGACAACCAGAATACGGATATCTTTACTGCGCGTCAGCAGGCGGCGGGCATCCCGCTCAAGCTCCGCCCAGTTAATGATTTCCGGCGTACTGACAAAATCGCCATATTGCGCTTCTTCACGCGGCGCGGCGCGGGTGAACAGCAGCAGGTACTCGGGATCGTACTCCAGATCCGGGCCGCAGGGGCATTCCGCCGAAACAGGGTCAGACAGGGATGTATCCATAAAATTATCCTCAGTGCGCCAGATAGTGTTCAGGTTCGAAAATCATGCCCGTCACCGGGTTGTCGTGCATGGCTTTACCGGCCCAGGCGGTCCAGCCAAGCTGGTATGGGCCACCGGTAACAGCCGGAGGGGCAGCATGTGGTTTAAGCTGTAGCTCAATTTCCCAGCAGTATTCAAAACCGGTGAAAGCGCGAACCAGTTCCGTCAGGACTGGCAGGTTATTGCCGCCAGGCAGAAAACGCTGATAATCGGCCAGCGTCAGCGGGCCAATCACCAGCCGGAATTTATACTGCATATCCGGCACCGCCTGGCCGATGAGTGCGCCATTGCCAATAACGGAAGAGGAAGCAGGCATCCCCAGCCGGGTGATCTCATCGTCCGCCACGGCTATCCAGTGCAGGACATACTCTTGTATCCGGAAAGGCACGCCGAAATAGTGAGCCAGCGTGGCGGCCAGCCCGTCGGGGTTGCGGGACTCACGCACCAGATGCGCCGATGCTGCCAGGCGAATGTGATCCGGCAGCGGGCTGTCGGCGCTCTCCCGCAAATCCTGCCCGCTGAGGCTGGCGACATAAAAGGCAAAGCGGTCATGTTGCGGTTTATCCAGACCGCCTCCGGCTGACTGTGCGCTGCGCCAGGCCTGGTAAAACTGCGTCAGCCAGCGGTGATGAAAAAGATCGGAAAAACGGGTCAGCGTCGGATCGCGGCGGCTTTCGGTCCGGTTACGCGCCAGTTCGGTGTAGTGCAGCGGCAGCGGGCCGTTCGGCCCCCACAGCCCGAGACTGTACAGGCTGATGTGCAGGCGTCCTTCCTGCCAGCTCACACTGGCGATTTCCCGTGGCGCAAAGGTCAGCGTGGGCGTTTGTCCGAGGCGAAATTTTTCCATCCGTGGTTGCCAGGTGTTGCCCGCCAGAACGGTACACAACTGCACATCCACGCGGCGCATCAGGTTCAGAAAACCGTAACGCCATGGGGTTTCCTGCGCCTGAGTGAAATCGTCGCTCATACGCTTCCCCGCTGTCCCGCCCTGACAGGCCAGGTCATAATTTTGCCGCGCTGCATGCTGTGCAGCGTCATCTGCGAGAAGGTATTAATGGAAACATGACGGGCGATATAGTGCTCCAGCACCAGGCCGAACAGATACGGACTGATACCGGAGAACCCTTCCTCATCCACCGTCAGTTCACAACTGACGCCGCGCCCATAGACCAGCAGCCCGGAACCGGGCAGACGGCGGGTGACCGGGGTGGTGTTGCAGCCAATCAGACTGCGTACCTGGCGCGACTGTGGACTGTCATGCGCCGGAATAAACAGGTTAAGCAGATCGCGCAGCGCCTGGCCGCCGGTACGGTGATCCAGATCGGCGAGCGGCAGATAATTAAAGGATAACTGGCGGATCAAACGCCAGGCCATCTCACGTTCAGCCAGCGGGGGCTGCGGCGAGCGCGGCGGGCGGATAAGCCCTACGCCCGCCACTGGGATTGCCGCATCCACGGTTAGATCGTCCCGGCCATTACGTGCAATAAGACAGGGCAGATCGCGGTTAGTGACCATGGCCGTGATGGTGATGTGGCGCAGATTTTCTGGGTACGGCGCTTCATATTGGTCAACCAGCGACAGGAACACTTCCGAGCCCGTATAGGGGGTACGGGTGCCGTAACGGCGGGCGTTTTCTGATAAGCGGCGGGGCTCCCGGCGCAGGGAAAAATAACGTCCGTGATTGCCTTCATCATTATTGCGGGTGTGGTAGAGCGGGCGAAAGGCCATCTTCCGTGTGGTGTCGGTTTCCAGCCCTTCCACTTCCTGGACCGAGAACACCTCATAATCCAGTGGATGGGTTCTGTCTACCACCAGATGCTGTTCCGTCGTGCTGTGCGTGACATCGATCCGTGCGGTGACGCGGGGAAACAGGTTGATAATCGGGGTACAGAACAGGCTGAACTGTGCCGCGTTTGTCTGGTGGATCAGCCAGTCCGGCGGCAGGCGGTTCAGCAGGATAACAATCTCCGCCACGCCACCGTCAATTTTCTGTAACCCGGCAGACAGGCCTGTCGGGGTGAAAAAATAAAAGCGTTCTGGACAGGCAAAATATTCATGCAGCAGGTTATGACCGTGAAACACGTTCCACGCCAGCGGCAGCAGCCCCTGATCCAGCTCCAGGCCTTCGTACATAACGGGATGTTGCAGATTCACATCCAGCGCACCGTCAAAATGCCCCGGAATGCCAGCCAGGGTCGCAATGGCGCTGGTATGTAGCAGTTCGAACAGGTGTGAGGCCGTGCGCTCCTCGCCACAGAGATAAAACGGAAGCCTGTCCAGCCCTGCAAGCTGACTGAATGTCAGTTCACCAAAGGTGCGCAGGGTAATACGCAGCGCACCAGCGACGTGAATGTTGGCTGGCAGAGAGCGGTGCAGGGCAGGCATATCCGGCGGTGCGGCGGTCAGTCGCACCTCTTCGATGGCGAGCGGCCACAGCGTTACATCCTGGCTGCTGCGAAACTGACAGGCGGTACTTTCGCCTTCCGGAATGGCGGAAAAAAAGGCCGTGTCGCGCGGGACGGTAAATCCCTTCGCCAGATCGCCTTCTTCCGGGTCGGGATGGAGCTGCGCCACGCTCATTGAGGGCGTGGGGGTGACGTAATTGGGGCTGACTACTTCCAGCAGGCGCTGGGTGAAACGGGGGAATTCAGCGTCAATTTTTAGCTGCGTGCGGGCGGTCAGGAAGCTAAAGGCTTCGACCATACGCTCCACATACGGATCGGCAATATCCGTTCCCTGCATACCCAGTCTGGCGGCGACTTTAGGATGACGGGCGGCAAATTCGGCTCCCGTTTCCCGCAGATAGCTCAGTTCGCGGTTGTAGTATTCCAGTAGCCGTGGATCCATCGGTTTCTCTCTGAATTAAAAAAACGTAATGCGGCTCTGTTCCATATCCAGCGCGCTGCGTACCCGGAATGCCATCGGGTAGGGCTGCGTGAGGATCTCGCCGCGAATTTCAAACTGTAATGTGTTATGGCCGCTCTGGTGGCGCTCATCCTGAAGTGGGATGATTTGCAGGGTGGACGCTTTCAGCCGGGGTTCAAACCGGATGATGGTACGCAAAATGGCCCTGCGAATATCGTCCCATTTGTGTTCGTACAGAAAGCTGCCCGCCAGTGGCGGCAGGCCATAGTTCAGTACGGATGCCGCCGCGTGTGGGTAACGTGCGGCATCAATATCATCTTCATGGCTGACGGTGTTGAGCAGAAACGACAAATCCCGGCGGATGATCTCCTTAAGCTGAACCGGGCTGACGCTGATATCGTGGTCGCGCTTCTGGTCTGGGGCGTCATCGCACAGGCGGTCAAACAGTGTGGGCAGCAGGTGGCTGCCCGGACGCTGGCGGGAGGTGCTCACGCGTCGCTTCCTTCGGAGGTATTAAAGGTACAGGTGGACAAATCCAGCAGGCTGATATCGCCCTGGCTGGTGAGCCACACCCTCTGACCCTGCGCCTGTACCAGCGTCTCTCCCGGCCCGTCCTGCCAGACCGTTTCCCGGCACAGACGCAGGGTATCGGCGGCCTTTTCAGAGCCGCTGTAGCGGGGAAACAGCCAGGCGCTGTGCGTGTCACCGTTGTGCAGGGTGACGTTGATGGGTTTCCAGAGCAAATCGGTCAGATGCGCAGGCCGCGGCGATTTCAGCGAACAGATTTGTGAAAACGGCAGCCAGATATATACCCCGCCCGCGATCAGTTCGAGTACCGGACCGATACGGGAGTCGCTGTCGCTAATCCAGTCAAATGCGCCGCCATTCCACTGCCCTGCAGTATCTGTTATGGCCTCAAGTGCGCGGCTGCGGTGGGCGTCAGCTTCCTGCGCTTCACCACGGGCGTTACAGGCGAGGGCGGTCAGCAGATCCTCCATCCAGGCGGGCGGCGGAAGAATAAAATCGGGCCGTTGTTCTCCCTGAAAGCAGGCGTGGCGGTATATCTCACAGCGGATCAGCTCGCCAAATACCTGCGCTTCGCGGGTATAATTTGCGTCCATCCGGGCGCATAGCTGGATCTGTTGCAGTGCCCGCGACCAGTCGCCTGCCACGCACAATAACTGAAATAGACTGTGGCGGCGGAAGGTCTGCGCTGGGAGCATCCTGACCTGCTGCTCGGCCATCTGAATGCCTTCCGCCACGGAATAATCCCGCAGCAGCGCCGACAGGGTAGCCGGTAGCTCGTTATTGTTTATCATGAGAGGTATCTCCGTGTTGTGCCGGGTTTATCCGGTAATGGCTGTCAATGCCAATGATGCGATGCTCTTTGCGTGTCAGGTCGGGCAGAACGGTGTTATGCGCTGTTTCCGGGGCGTATTCCGGGGAAAGTAAATGCAGGATGTCAGGGGGAGTGTTTTCGACAGGCCAGATAGTTTCATCTTCGCCGGTGGCATCCAGTACATTGAGAATAGCGTCAATGCTTAACCCGCCAGTGACCATATCCTGCAATGTCTCGGCTTCAGTGACCAGGTCACGCAATGAATCCAGATCCTGCGAGGAGGGTTCTTCGTTAAAGGGAAAAGGATCAGCATGGCGATGAAGATCTTGTTCGGGAGATAACAACGCTTCGCGGTATTCCTGATAAAGTCGGGTCAGGGCATTTTCTTTTTCCGCATCTTCTCCGGTGGAGGAGGCTCCATGAACAGGAATGATATCGAATGGATTTTGTGATGTCAGATGCTGCTGCCTGAACCAATCCAGATCCAGATATTCGGTTATTGTTTCCGACGTGGTGGCAGTCTGCGATGTCTTTACTGCGCTTAGGTTCGGAGATGATGGATTGCCATGCACAAGGCACCATGAAGATAATCCCCATTCTATCAGGTCGCCTTCATTCAGACGCATACGGTGATGAGGTTCCACAATCTGGTCGTTTACCGTACAGCAATATTCGGTAGACTGATTGATAATCCACCATGCTTCTTCGTGGCGGGTCAGTCTGAGCGCAATCTTTACATCATCATTCACATCAAAAACAGGAATCCAGGGAGAGGTAACGGTGAAGATAATTTGTGTTCCTTCAGTCGCGTAAATTGTGTTATCGGCGATCCCATGCGCCTGTATTTTTTGGAGTCCCCACGTAATATTTGGTTTCATTGCGTATCACTGTGTAGAGTGTTTCTTTCAAAAGAATAAGTTTTCTAAATTTTTAGATAAGCAAAGCTGATCAATTTACTTTATCAATATAAGTTTTCACGGAAATATATAGTGGCGATTTACAATTTAATATATTCACGGTGCGTATGAAATTGGCTTGCTCTATTGAATATCACCATGAAAAAGATACTACCTGCTATATTACATTGTGTTCTGTGATATGCATCATTGTTTTATTCTGCCTTTTTGATAATTCTATTAATTAGAAGTTTTAATCGATACAGTTATTTTTATGTATCATTTATATGTTATTACATCATTAGGTGTAACAGATGGACACTCCTGTTTCGCGCAGTGCACTGTATGGAAAGCTAACCAAATCTTTGTTTAGATCTTTGGAATCTGCGACGACGTTCTGTAAATTACGCGCTAACCCTTATGTCGAACTGACGCATTGGTTGCATCAGTTAATACAACAACCAGAGAATGACATTCACAATGTGCTTCGACATTATCAAATAACATCTGCTGATGTTGAGAAGGCGTTAATTCAGCAATTGAATATATTGCCTGCCGGAGCGAGTGTAATTAACGATTTTTCCCATCATATCGATCTTTCAGTTGAAAAAGCCTGGATGTTAGCAAGTATCCGCTTTGGCGATCAAAAAATTCGTAGTGGATGGTTATTACTTGCCTGGTTAACCACGCCAGAATTGTGTCGGGTGTTAAAAAATATTTGTGCGCCATTGGCAGAGCTACCGGTAGATGAACTACTAGATATTCTTCCGTCTTTAATCACTTCATCTCCTGAATTAACAGAGATGCCTTATGACGGCTCGGATTTAAATTCTGCAGTACCGGGGGAAGCTAGCCAGGTCTTTGCCGGCGAATCAACCGGAAGCAAATCCGCGCTGGCGAAATACTGCCAGGACATGACTGCGCTGGCCCGTGAAGGCAATATCGATCCGGTCACCGGTCGCGAACACGAGATCCGTACTATGACGGATATTCTGCTGCGCCGTCGCCAGAACAACCCGCTACTGACCGGCGAAGCGGGGGTCGGGAAAACGGCAGTGGTGGAAGGATTCGCGCTGGCGATTGCCGGGGGGGAAGTACCGCCGTCACTGCGTAACGTGCGATTGCTGTCACTGGATGTTGGAGCGCTGCTGGCTGGGGCCTCCATGAAGGGTGAATTTGAATCCCGCCTGAAAGCGTTGCTGGAAGAGGCCGCGCGCTCGCCGCAGCCGGTGATCCTTTTTGTTGATGAAGTTCACACGCTGGTGGGCGCTGGTGGTACATCCGGGACGGGGGATGCTGCCAACCTGCTGAAACCGGCACTGGCGCGTGGCACCCTGCGCACCATCGGCGCAACCACCTGGAGCGAGTACAAACGCCATATCGAAAAGGATCCGGCGCTGACCCGGCGTTTTCAGGTATTGCAGATTGCTGAGCCGGAGGAGGTTGCGGCTGTTGAGATGGTGCGCGGGTTAGTTACCACGCTTGAAAAACACCATGACGTGCTGATCCTTGATGAGGCCGTGCGCGCCGCCGTAAAGCTTTCTCACCGTTACATTCCGGCCCGGCAACTACCGGATAAGGCCATCAGCCTGCTGGATACGGCGGCGGCCCGTGTAGCGCTGTCGCTGCATACCCCGCCTGCGAGAGTCCAGTATCTGCGCCAGCAGCTCAACGCTGCCGAACTGGAGCAGGAGTTGTTATTAAAGCAGGAAAAAATGGGTATCCGCTCGGAGCGGGGCGATGTACTGACGGCGCGGATTATATCGCTTAATGCCGATCTTTCTGACACCGAAGCGCGGTGGCAGCAGGAACTGGAGTTGGTTCGCAGTTTACAGGAGCAACGCGGCGCAGCGCCTGGCGAGCGCGACGAAATCACTCTACAACAGGCAGAAACGGCACTAAGAGACTGGCAGGGGGAAAACCCCGTCGTGTTCCCGGAAGTGAGTGCGGCTGTGGTGGCCGCAATTGTCTCCGACTGGACCGGCATTCCCGCCGGACGCATGGTGAAAGATGAAGCCAGTCAGATCCTGGAACTTCCCGCCCGTCTGGCGCAGCGTGTTACCGGGCAGACGGCTGCGCTGGCGCAGATTGGCGAGCGTATCCAGACCGCGCGGGCGGGGTTAGGCGATCCGCGCAAACCAGTGGGTGTCTTTCTGCTGGCCGGGCCGTCCGGTGTCGGCAAGACCGAGACCGCACTGGCGCTGGCAGAAGCCATCTACGGCGGTGAGCAGAACCTGATCACCATCAACATGAGTGAGTTTCAGGAGTCCCACACCGTTTCCACGCTGAAAGGCGCACCGCCCGGTTATGTCGGCTACGGTGAAGGCGGCGTGCTGACGGAAGCGGTGCGTCGTCACCCCTGGAGCGTTGTGCTGCTCGATGAGATTGAAAAAGCCCATCACGATGTCCACGAGCTGTTCTACCAGGTATTCGATAAAGGCGCGATGGAGGACGGCGAAGGTGTTCACATCGATTTCAAAAATACCACGTTATTGTTGACTACTAATGCTGGGGCGGAACTTATCAGCCAGCTCTGTGATGATCCGGCGCTGATGCCTGATTCGGCAGGACTAAAAGAGGCGTTAATGCCGGAGTTACGTAAACACTTCCCGGCGGCTTTCCTGGGGCGTGTGACGGTTATTCCTTATTTACCGCTGGATGAGACCGCGCGTGGTGTTATTGCCCGCCTGCATCTTGGCAGATTGATGGATCGGATGGCGGAGCAGCATGGCGTTTCACTGGTGTATGGCGATGAACTGATTACGCATATTGTGTCGCGCTGCCCGATGCACGAAACCGGCGCTCGTTTGCTCATCGGCTATATCGAACAACATATCCTCCCACAACTGTCCCGTTATTGGTTGCAGGCAATGACAGAGAAAACGGCCATCACGCAAATCCGCATTCGTGTTGATGAGGATGAACAGATTATTTTTGAAACGGATTAATGGAGCATCCTTATGGCAAAAGAATTAAGTGGCGCACTGTGGGTCAGTCGCTTTCCTGGAAGTTCTTCCACTAATGATTTGCAGGGGACTTTTCGTGCATCGGTAGATAATTTTTTGCGCGCGCTTGGTAATGCGCGTGCAAGGGTCAGTATCTCTGCAACATATCGCCCTCCCGCCAGAGCATATCTCATGCACTGGTCAATTGATGGACATTAAGTATGACATTTCGTTATCCGGTGTTGTGGACATTCCTGTTAATGATGTTCGCTTTCTGTGTTCAGGGGGAACCGTCTTTACCACAGGATGTGCAGCATTTTCTGAGTAATGCGGAAATGTGCCAGCATCTTGCTGGTGAATGGGACAGTTCTTTACCAGAGAAGGATAAAAGAGACATCGAAAAGGGGGTTGATACCTGGTGTCCTCCAGCGAAGAAATCACTCCCTGTGCTGCGGGAAAAGTACAAAGAAAACAAAGAGATTATAAAAATACTCTCTGCGTATGATTTTTAAACTGTACCGTCGAACCGCTCCCCTGGTGGTCGTCGGCTCACTGATAAGGAAATGAAGGATTATGGCTATCAACAACAGCGCGCAGAAGTTTATTGCCCGCAACCGCGCGCCCCGCGTGCAGATTGAGTATGACGTTGAGATTTACGGCTCCGAGAAAAAAATCGAACTACCGTTTGTCATGGCGGTGCTGGCCGATCTGGCCGGTAAACCACGCGAAGAGCTGCCACCGGTCACCGATCGTAAATTCCTTGATATTGATATCGATAACTTCAACGAGCGGATGAAAGCCATTGCGCCGCGCGTGGCGTTTGCTGTCCCCAATACGCTGACGGGCGAAGGGCAGTTAATGGTCGATATCACGCTGGAGAATATGGACGATTTTTCGCCTGCGCAGATTGCCCGTAAGGTGGATGCCCTGAACCAGCTGCTGGAAGCGCGTACTCAGCTTGCCAACCTACAAACGTATATGGATGGTAAAGCGGGAGCAGAAAATCTTATCAACAAACTATTACAAGACCCTACGTTACTGAAAGCTCTGGCCAGTGCGCCAAAACCTGTCGCTCAACAGGAAAGTGTCTTATCAGGTGAAACAGGAACAGCAGACTAACTGCGATTTTATTAAGGAACTTTCATGGTAAACGATACTCTTCTGGCGACTGGCGATCTCTCTGCTGCGCAAACCACTGCCTATCAGGACACTGAATTTGATTCGCTCCTGGATAAAGCCTTCCGTCCCAAGACACCTCAGGCAGCAAAGGCTGTTGAGGCAGCAGTTCAGACGCTGGCCCAACAGGCTCTGACAAATACCGTCACCGTCAGTGACGACGCTTATAAAAGTATTGCTGCGATTATTGAGCAGATCGATTTCAAATTAACTGAGCAGATCAAACTAATCCTGAGTCATCCAGAATTTCAGAAACTGGAGTCCTCCTGGCGTGGGATGGAACATTTGGTTTACAACACTGAAACCGATGAAAAATTAAAAATCCGCTTTATGAACCTTTCGAAGGATGAATTGCGGAAAAATATGAAACGTTACAAAGGGATAGCCTGGGATCAAAGCCCCATGTTCAAAAAGCTGTATGAAGCTGAATATGGACAGTTAGGTGGAGAACCTTACGGTTGTATTATTGCAGATTATTATTTTGATCACACGCCACCGGATGTGGATCTGCTCGGTTCCATTGCCAAAGTAGCAGCCTCAGCCCATGCGCCGTTTATTGCCGGTGCCTCTCCGTCAGTGTTGCAGATGGACTCCTGGCAGGAACTGGCTAACCCGCGTGATTTGACCAAAATCGTGACCCAAAACCTCGAATACGCACCGTGGAACTCGCTGCGAAAAAGCGAGGATTCTCGCTACATTGGCCTGACGATGCCACGTTTTCTCTCCCGTTTGCCTTATGGTGCGAAAACAAACCCTGTCGATGAGTTTGATTTTGAAGAAGATGCGGATGGCGCAGATCACAGCAAATATGTCTGGAGCAATGCCGCCTATGCGATGGGTGTAAATATCAACCGTTCTTTCAAACATTATGGTTGGTGTACGTTGATCCGTGGTGTGGAATCTGGTGGCGCGGTGGAAAATCTGCCCTGTCATACCTTCCCGACCGATGACGGCGGCGTGGACATGAAATGCCCGACGGAAATTGCCATCTCTGATCGCCGTGAAGCTGAACTGGCCAAAAACGGTTTTATCCCGCTGATCCACCGCAAAAACTCTGATTATGCCGCCTTTATTGGCGCACAGTCGCTGCAAAAACCGCAGGAATATTACGATCCGGACGCCACGGCCAACGCCAATCTCTCCGCCCGGTTGCCCTATTTGTTCGCCTGTTCAAGATTTGCACACTTCCTCAAATGCATCGTGCGCGACAAGATCGGCTCGTTCAAAGAGCGCGAAGATATGCAGCGCTGGCTCAATGAGTGGATCATGAACTACGTCGATGCCGATCCGGTGAACTCCTCACAGGAAACCAAAGCTCGTCGCCCACTAGCAGCTGCCGAAGTGGTGGTGGAAGAGGTGGAAGGTAATCCGGGTTATTACGATGCCAAATTCTTCCTGCGCCCGCATTTTCAGCTTGAAGGGTTAACAGGATCACTGCGTCTGGTCACAAAACTGCCGTCGGTAAAACAGGGTAATGCCTGATTTATTTATTTTGTGAATATATTGAGTGAGAAACGCAGGGCTAAAATTATTGTTTTGATGATTTATTTATAAGGTAAATAAATATCTTCCCGGTATTTCAGTACCGGAAATTATACAGCCTTCTGTTCTTCTGAAATTAAGGAGAGGGGGTTCTGTACGGCAATGGTTTACCTGTATCCAGATGTACAGATAAATCAGAGGTTATTTTTAAGTAATTCTAAATAAGGAAATGAAAATGGCTTATGACATTTTTCTGAAAATTGACGGCATTGACGGCGAGTCAATGGATGACAAACATAAAAATGAAATTGAGGTGCTGAGCTGGCGCTGGAATATCCACCAGGAGTCCACCATGCACGCGGGCAGCGGTCTGGGATCCGGTAAAGTCTCCGTGACTAACCTTGACTTTGACCACTATATCGATCGCGCCAGTCCGAACCTGTTCAAGTACTGCGCCTCTGGCAAACACATTCCGAAAGCTGTGCTGACCATGCGTAAAGCAGGCGGCAATCCGCTGGAATATCTCAAATATACCTTCACTGACCTGATTGTGGCGGTTGTATCGCCCAGCGGCAGTAAAGAAGGTGAAATTGCCTCCCGTGAAACAGTCGAACTCTCTTTCAGCACCGTGAAGCAGGAATACGTGGTGCAGAACCAGCAAGGTGGCAGCGGCGGCACCATCACCGCAGGCTACGACTTCAAGGCCAATAAAGAAATTTAAGCGGTACTTTTCCGGCCCGGTAAATAGCCAGGCCGGTTTTTATTATTTGATTTTAAAGGAAATTACAGTGAATAAATGGCGTAACCCCGGTGGGTGGTTATGTGCGGTAGCTTTGTCTTTTGTCTGCCTGCTTTCCGGGTGCAGCATTGACAGCGACGACGTGCCGGACCTGATGTCACAAAGACTCGATCTGGTGATGAAGGCTTCCGATAAGGTGAATCCTGACAATCAGAAAAAAGCCGCGCCCATAGAGATACGCGTTTATGAACTGAAAAATGATGCAGCTTTCACGGCGGCGGACTGGTGGTCCCTTCAGGACAATGACAAGGCTGTTCTTGCTGATGATTTACTCCACCGCGACAGCTTTATTCTGCGTCCGGGCGAGGAGAAAAAATTGCGCCGCTCCCTCAATAAGGAAACCACCACGCTGGGGATCCTCGCCGGATACCGCAATCTGGGAAAATCGGTCTGGCGGGCTACATATAAAATTCCTGATCCACCGGAAAAAAGTTGGTACAGCCGCTTTATGCCAAAGAAAAAAGTCGAACTGGATGCAGGCATAGAGCAAAGCGCCATAGTGATTAAAGAACGGGATGAGTAAATTATGAGTTGGAATAACCGGGTGGTCTGGAGTGAAGGACAATTTTTGCTGCCACAGATGTTTCAGCAGCAGGAACGCTATCTGGAACATGTCATTCATTATCGCAGTTTGCCTCTTTCACCTTTTTTCTGGGGCTTCAATGAGTATGGTATTGGTAGTGAGGCGCTGAACATCGGAAAGCTGGTACTAACGAAGGCTTCCGGGGTATTTGCTGACGGTACACCTTTTAATGCGCCGGGGCACACACCACTCCCGCCGCCTCTGACCATCCTTCCTGAGCATCTTAACCAGTTGATTTATCTGGCTGTGCCAATACGCACGCCGAACAGTGAAGAAACCAGTTTCGACAATAACCCTGAATCACTGGCACGTTTTTCGGTACATGAAAGTGAAATCCGTGATGCCAATTCGCTGGGGCGAGGCGCGCAACTACTGCAACTTAGCCACCTGCGCTTGCGACTGTTACCTGAAAAGGCGGTGACAGACGCGTGGATCGGCCTGCCGCTGACGCGCATCACAGCGCTGCACCCCGATGGCCGGGTCGATATTGACAAAGATTTGATCCCGCCGGTAGCGAACTACCAGGCCAGCGCACTGATATGCACCTGGCTATCGTGGATCAACGATCTGATCAAAATGCGCGCAGATTCACTGGCGGAACGACTGACGGGCAGTGATAAACATGGTCATGAAGCGGCGGAAGTGTCGGATTACCTGCTTCTGCAAGTTCTTAATCGTTTCGGCCCCTTACTGATCCATATGTCGAAAACGCCGCTATCGCCTGAAGTACTCTATCGTAACCTCTGCGCACTGGCCGGAGAACTCTCTACCTACGTGCGTCCGCAAACACGCCGTCCGGAAGAATATAAAGAATATAAGCATCTGACACCCTATGCCGGGCTGAAATCAGTGGTGGACGAGGTGCAGTACCTGCTGAATGCCGTGCTTATTCGCGGGGCGCAGCGAATCACCCTGGCTGAGGGTACTTACGGCATTCTCAATGCGGTGGTTCAGCCTTCCGAACTGTCGGGCTTCAGCGCGCTGGTGCTGGCGGTGAAGGCGCAGATGTCTGCCGACGCCCTACTGCAACATTTTTCCGCCCAGACCAAAATTGGTCCGTCCGAACGCTTGCCGGAGCTGATCCGCTCGCACCTGCCGGGCCTGACGTTACAGGTGCTGCCGGTGCCGCCGCGACAGATCCCATTCCAGTCCGGGTATATCTATTACGACATCCGCCGCGATGGCGTGCTGTGGGAACATATCGCCCGCTATGGCGGCATGGCGATGCACACAGCCGGCGAGTTTCCGGGGCTGGAGATGGAACTGTGGGGAGTGCGCGATAAATGACCGACGAGATCCTGACACCGCCTGCGGCGAATACTCTGCCCTTCCAGCCATCAGCCGGGGGAGTAAAACCGCCCGACAGTGATGGTTATGATACGGCAATACAGGACAGCCTTCGCAGGGAAGAGGTCAAGGTGGTGGTCGAAGACGGCCCGGATATGAAGCTCCGGCTGGCTGACATCACCGCTGCCGTGAATCCCCTTTTAGCGGCGGCAAGCCCCCTGTTGTGCGCACTGGCGCAGATGCCCCGCGAACTGGCCCCTGCTTTTGTCGAACATTACCGCGCGCTGCTGGAACGTGAAGTTCGCCGGTATCAGACGCTGTGCGACCAGGCAAATCTGCGCCGCGAACATGTGCTGGCGGTACGCTACTGCCTGTGTACGGCGCTGGACGAAGCCGCCAACAACACCACTTGGGGACGACGCGGTGTCTGGGCCGGAAAAAGCCTGCTGGTCACTTTTCATGGCGAAAGTGAAGGCGGCATCAAGCTATTTCAGATAATTGGGCGTCTGGCCGCCAGCTTCCAGGAGCACAGCGATGTGCTGGAAATCATTTATCACATTCTGGGGCTGGGGTTTGAAGGCCGTTACAGCGTGCGGCCCGACGGGCGTAAGCAACTGGACGATATCCGCCAGCAACTGCTGACTCAACTGGTCCAGCGTCGCGATCCGATCACGCCGACGCTCTCACCGGGATTTACCGGCGCCGTCAGCGGACGGATGCGGCGCATGCGCCGGGTTCCTGTCTGGCTGAGCGCCGGAATAGCCTTGCTGGTGATGCTGACGCTGTTTGCCTTTTACAGTCACCGTATGAACCTCGCCACTGAAACCGTACAGCAGCATATCGACGCCATTGGTAAAAATCTGCCGCCGCCACCGGTTCCGGTGCATAAATTACGGCTGAAAATCCTGCTGGCGAACGAAATTGCCCGTGGCCTGCTGACGGTGGAGGAAGATGACCATCACAGCCGGGTGGTCTTCCGGGGCGACACCATGTTTGTGCCGGGGCAGAAAACGGTGAATGACACGCTGCGCCCGGTGATTGACAAGGCCGCGCGTGAGATTGCGCGTGTGGGCGGCGCGGTGACGGTGACCGGCCACACCGACAGCCAGCCGATCCACTTCGCTGAATTCCCCTCCAACCAGGTGTTGTCGGAAAAACGGGCGACGGAAGTGGCTTCACTGCTGACGTCCGGTGGTGTTCCGGTCAGCCGGATTCGGGTCGTCGGGAAAGGAGATACCGTACCGGTGGCCGATAACAGCACTAAAACCGGACGGGCGCAGAACCGTCGGGTGGAAATTCTGGTGGTGGAGTGAGAAAAATGAATAATCTGGACTGCAATGCATCGAATCATTCACCGGTATGGGGCGTGACCGAATTTCTTTTCTGGAAATTAGCGCCAAAAAAATGGGGCGGTGGTGTACCGTTTGGGCGTTATTTCAAAGATGGCTGGGTAAAACATAACCATCTTCTGATAACGTCGGCTGCCAATACATATAATTTGCCAGCACCTTTACTGGCAGGTGTGTGTTGGATAGAAGTCGGGGGGGATCCCAGTATTGTAGATATGCTGGCATTTGATGCTCGGACTATTGACTGGAGTGGGCCTGAGTGGATTGATGAACATATCACAATAACTTCGAGACCAGAAAAAACATCTTTTGGTGCAGTGAGTATGCAATTGCGAACCGCAGCCAGAACGCTTGGGCTTGATGAGTCAAAAATGGATACCTCTCAATTGCGTGAACTGGCAAATTGCCTCCAGCATGATATTTTTAATATTCAACTTGTGGCCAGACATCTTTATCAATTAGCTGAAAGAGATGAATTTCAGTCCTCCTTACCACACCTGACGAAAGAGCAGATAAGAATTATTGGTGCCCGTTATAACCGGGGTATGTCGCTTACTCTGGAGAAAATAAAGGAAGATACCAGCTATGGCAATTTTATTGTCAACAACTGGTTGCATTTCTCTAATTTACTCATCGCCCATTAGGAGTCTTCGTGAGAAGAATAATTCAGATATCAGGATGGTTGTTATTCATTATGGGTCTGATCATCATCATGCTTTTTTCCGGGAATGAGTATCAATGGATGCAGGATATGGATCCTTCAATGACAACGTTGCCTCAGGGAAATGGGAACAGAGAAATAATCAAAATGTTGATTTATTTTATTTTGATAATTGTTCAGATTGCTCTTTATTTTCTTTCAGTAGCCCGTACTGGAAGGATTTTTTCAGCTTGCGGCATTTTGCTATTACTGATTATCGCATGGAGTTCTGAACCATAATGCAAAAATTTCTCAGTATGCTGTTTTCCCGCCGCGCGCTGGCCGTTGTCGGCGTGGTGATGCTGGCGTTGCTGGTCTGGTTTATCGGGCCGCTGGTGGCGTTTGATACCCTGCATCCGCTGGCATCTGTGGGGAGCCGGGTGGTCACCATCGTTCTGTTACTGATGTTCCTCGCACTGTGGCTGGTTAACTGGTCTATGAGTATCATTGGCGTTACGGTTCTGTGCCTGGTTATCGGCTTTGTCTCACCGTTGCTGGCCTTCGGTGATGTTCATCCATTTGCGCCGCTGTGGCTGCGTCTGACGCTTATCGGCCTGATCCTTCTGTCTTATGCGCTGTATGGCCTGTACCGGCTGTGGCGGGCGCTGCGTCTGGACGAACAACTGCTGCGCCGTTTCCTGCATCCGCGCGGGGAAGACGTACCGGTGGCCGGGGAAATTAAAGCCGACTTACGCACCGTCAGCCATATTGTCACTCGCGCTATTCGGCAACTGAAACAGCTGCGCGTAGACCTGCCGGGCTGGCGTAAAGTACTGGAAGGAAAACGTTTTCTGTACGAACTGCCTTGGTTCATGGTTATCGGTAGCCCCGGCGACGGTAAAACCACAGCACTGCTCAACACCGGATTGCAGTTTCCGCTGGCGGAGCAGATGGAGCAAACCGCGCATATCCTCACCGTGCCGGGCGGCGGAACGCTGCATTGCGACTGGTGGTTTACCAACGAAGCAGTGCTTATTGACACTGCCGGGCGCTATGCCCGTCACGATGACGGTGGCGAAATCAGCGCGACCCAGCGCAACGCCGGGGAGTGGCACGGGTTTCTGGGACTGCTGCGTAAACACCGCCCCGGCGCACCGCTCAACGGCGTGATCCTGACGCTGAACGTGGCGGATCTGACTGCGCAGTCCCCGGCGGAACGGCTGGCCGCCTGTGCGGCCCTGCGTGCGCGGCTGGCAGAACTGCGGGAGACGCTGGGTATTCGGTTTCCGGTCTATCTGGTCGTCACCAAAATGGATCTGCTGCCGGGCTTTACGGAGTATTTCCACGGGCTGACCAGCCACCTGCGCGCCCAGGTCTGGGGCTTTACTCTGCCATACAGCCGCAGGCGTCACGCCAGCGATCCGCAGTCGCTGCATGCGCTCTGTAGCCAGGAACTGGCAAACCTGACCCTGCGGCTGGATCAGGGGCTGGATACCCGGTTGCAGGAAGAGTACGACCTTAAAAGCCGCCAGCGGCTCTATCGCTTCCCGCGTGAATTTGCCGCGCTGGGTGCGCCGCTGCTGGAAGCCATTGAGCAGATTTTCCTCGACTCAAAATTTGACGCCACCCAGCTTAACAACACCCTGCGCGGCGTATTTTTTACCAGCGCCGCGCAGGCGCAGGCAGACGCCGTGGCTGACCAGTCGGGCATCTGGCAGCGTTTTGTCCGGGCGATCAAAGGGAAGGCTGATTCCCCATCCCATACCCTGCCGGATGGCAACCGCAGCTATTTCCTGCACGATCTACTGACGCAGTTTATCTTCCGCGAAGCGCACCTGGTGGAGCCGAATCTTCAATGGGCCTGGCGTTATCGCCTGCTGCGTACTGGCGGGCATCTGCTGGTACTGGCGCTGGCTTTCTGGTTGTGGCAGGGCATGCAGGGTAGCCAGCAGGGGAACAGCGGTTATCTGAATGAAATCGTCAGCCGGACGACCCAACTGGATGGTGATGTCAAAGCCTATACCGGAAAACCTGCTATGCAGCCTGTTCCGGCCCTGCTGAACCAGGCACGGGCGCTCTCTGCATGGCCGGGACTGGACCCGGACTCGCCGCCGCTGGCCTGGCGTTATGGTCTTTACAGCGTTCCGCCGGTGATGGAGAGCGTCGCATCCCTGTATGACCGCCTGCTGGACCAGTTACTGCTGCCACCGCTGGTGAAACGCATGGAATACGTGCTTTCGGATGCGATTGCGCGTCAGGACAGCAAAGCCGCCTATGACGCCCTGCATGTTTATCTGTTGCTGAACCTCGATAAGGACCACGAGGATAAATACAACGCGGCGGAGATCCACGCCTGGGTGCTGAACGACCTGGACAACCGCGACAGCGTGGCGGAGTTCGGCGGTCGCGCCGCCGTGCTGGAGCATATCGATGCCCTGTTTGACGGCAGCCGCGTGGTGCATTCTCCCTGGGAAAAAGATGAGGGGCTGATCCGCCAGGCGCGAGCCTTCCTTGACGGCCATACCAGCACCGAGCGTATCTACACTCGAGCCCTGGCTTCCATGGAGAGCGAAGCACCGCAGGAGTTTTCGCTGGTTCGCGCTGTGGGCGCGGATGCGGGAACGGTTTTTGTCCGCACGGATGGCGCGCCGCTGGATCGGGGCGTGCCCGGCATCTTCACTCGCGAAGGCTACCGGGAACTGTTCGACAAACGGCTGTCGGAGTTTGTCGCAGCCGCATCAGCGGACGACGCCTGGGTGATGGGCCGGGAAAACACGCAAAAAAAAACGACGGATATTGTGATGAGCCAGTTGCCGGGGCAGGAACTCCCGGTTACCCGTGAGGTACGCCGCCTGTACCTGGCTGAATATGCCCGCCGCTGGCAGGATTTTCTGGCCAGTATTCACAGCATCAACAGTGCCGGGGAAGACGGCAGTCCCGGGCTGGCGTATGACCTTCAGGTGCTGCGTACCCTGGCCTCGCCGGATTCCCCGCTGATGCGCCTGAGTAAAGCGGTGGTGGAGCAGACCACGCTGGTGCCGCCGCTGGATGCGCAGGCCAGACAAAAGCAGATGGCCCAGCGCACGCAGGACCGGCTCTCCGGCAATGTGGGAAAAGCAGTGCAGACGGCAAAGCTATTGCAGGACATCCACCCGGAAGAGCGGCTAGAGAAATCACTGGTGGATGACCGTTTCGCCGCCTTGCGGGAAGTGGTTTCCGGGCGGACAGACAGCGGGCAGGGCGGCGGCGCGCCGCAGTTAAATTCGCTGCTGACGATGCTCAATGAGTATTACACCCAGCTCACCATCGCTGATAGTGCACTGGCAGCGAGCACATTACCTGGCCGCATTTCTGCGGCGGATAAACTGCAATTGGAGGCGGCAAAACTGCCCGCGCCACTGAAAAATATTCTGCTGGATCTCACGCAGCAGGGAACGCGAAAAATTAACGCCGGCACCGGTGAAGTGCTGAACGCGCAGATGGAAGCGGTGATCGGTGATGAGTGCCGCGACGCCATCGACGGGCGCTACCCCTTCACCGACAGCCCGCAGGAAGTCAGCGCGGACGATTTTAACCATATCTTTGCCAGCGGCGGCGTGCTGGATGCGTTCTGGACGAAGCAACTGGCCCCACTGGCGGACACCGCCAGCAACCCGTGGCGCTACAAACCGACCGAAGGCAACATGACGTTGCTTGGGCCGGACCTGACACCGTTTCAGGAGGCGAAACAGATCCGCAGCGTTTTTTTTAATGGGGAAGGCGGGAAAAAGTTTTCCTGGGCGATGCAGGTGCGGGTGGTGGATATGGACCCTGCCATCACCGAACTGGTGATTGACATTGACGGCCAGGTGCTTCGCTACGCTCACGGCCCGGTCAGGCCGCTGAAAGTGAACTGGCCGGGGCCGCGCAACGGCTCAATGGCGGAAATCACCGCCAGCCCGCGCATCCGCCAGGACACCTCGACGTTGCTGACTAACGGGCCATGGGCGCTGTTTCACCTGCTGGATGCGGGTAACGCGCAGGAGACGGTGGTACGGGGAACACAGCAGGTGGAGTACAGTTTTGACGGGCGGCGGGTGGTGCTGGAAATCACCGCCGGACGGGATTTTGACCCGGTGCACCGCGGGCTATTGCAACGCTTCGCCTGCCCGGAGCGAGCGCTGTGATGCGCCGGGCAGAGGTATCGGCTCCGGCGATGTTCGGCAGACTGCCGGACCAGCGGGACTACGTGCGCTGGCGGGTGAGCGCGAACGAAGGGCAGGTGTGGCAGGCGTGGCTGAACCAGCAGACGTGGCTGGGACAGGGGCGGCATATCGTGGTGCCGGACGGCGCGGATGCCGAGAAGGCCGGAACAAATGACGGCTGGATGCACCTGTCACCACGTGAGAAAACGGCACTACCGGAGCACCACCCATTGCCGTGGAGTTTTGTGCTGTCGCCGGGATTTCTCCCCATTGGCGGGCGCGATGAGTGGCTGACCGGGGTGCTGACCGCCTCGCGTGACAGTACGGGCAGGCCGTGGCCACTGGTGATTTACCAGCGTGTCGGGCGGGAATGGCTGGAAGAGAGCCTGGATGACACACAGGGCTGGCTGTACTGGCTGGCGCAGTTGACGGCAGCTCATGTCTCACCACAGACAGAACGCTGCGGTCGACTGGCGGAGCAGACAGACCAGCTCTGGGCGATGTGGCGACCGGGGCCGCGCTGGGCGCAGTGGATACGCGGCTTACGACGTGTACCGCAGCGTAGCCGGGAACTCACCGGCCTGCCGGACGTGCCGGTAGTGGAACTGCCCGGTGTGCGCCACCTGCCGTGGCCGGGCTGGCCGGACAAAATGCTGACGCAGGCGCAGCAGGGGCAGGGCTGGTTCTGGCAGCAGAACAGCGAGGGGCGGTATGTGGATGCGTTGCGGCTGGATATCCGGCCGCATTAAAAATAATCAGACAAGGAGTAGTGAATCATGGGGTCTTATGATAAAGCCTGTAATAACACTGGTGCAGTCAGGTTTGTACAGCAATATCTGAAAGAATGTGAATTAATCGCTAAGCAACTTGATGTGCCTGTGGAAAATATCCTGGGGCTTGCTGCAAAGGAGTCCTTTTACGGGCAGGGTAGAATCGCGACAGAATACAATAACTACTTTTCCATGCATGGTCCGGCACCTTTACAGTCAGGACAGGTTCACCCGCTGGGGAGTAATCAAGTGTGGGTTGCCACTTATACCTCTTTTTCAACTAGCGGAAAGTCCTTTGCAATCCGATTTGGTAATGCGGTCAGAAATAAAAAATCTCCGGAGCAATTTGCGCAGGCATTGATTGATTCTGGTTTTAATTCAGGTAAAAACAGTAATGGCGGCCATACCGGTTATGCTAGTGAGTTAGTGGGGGTGATTAATATGGTTAAGCGGAGAATAACATGTCCTGTAAATTAATATCAGTATTGCTTTTCATGGTCGTGTCCGTGAATTGTTGTGCTGAAATTCTTATCAGGAATGTGCCGCGGTTTGATCTAACGACTGTTAACCAGTCAGGTCTTACTGAAATACAGGTGCAGGCATTATTGGTTTTTTCACTAAAAAATGAAAAATATAATGTGGAATTGTCTGGGTTTTTTCTTGACGGTTCTCTGAAAGATAAAAAAGGTAACCTGTATCATCCTGGGTATTTTAGTTTTGGGGTAGGTTATGATTCTCCTTCCGCCGGAGCGACAGATGTGTGGGGACTATTTTCAGTTAGCTCTGTAACTGGTGATATATGGGAAGAGGATTCATGCAGGAGAATCTCATTTCCCGCGCTGCAAAAAATACAAAAAGGAATAATGAAAAAAACCGGAGCTACGTTTGCCAGTGAAGTGGTTCAGCGCCGGGGGCTGGGTTGTACGGATGAGTAGTACCTGTCATGGAATTGCCTGCCGTGACCGTGCTGGCTAGCAAAAATGTTAACGCAGGCGCAGCAGGGGCTGGGCTGGTTGTGGCAGCAGAACAGCGAGGGGCGGTATGTGGATGCGCTGCGGTTGGAAAAAAAATAATCTACCCACGAATGCTGAGAATAGCTATACAAAAATATGACGATAAACGTGTAGATGGGGAAACAAATATCCCCATGAACTTCAAGTTGATTGCTATCTGTTGACTTCAGGCTACCCTTGGTCCCGTCTGCGTTGGTGGGTAAGCAAGCATCTTCAGGTTTATGGGATATATAGCAATATAAGGAGGTGAACATGGGTGACTCTCATGATGAGGCTATTCAGCAGGCATACGATGCTTATGACGACTTAATGCTGGATAAACGATATATCAGGGACAATGATGCCTGGGGAGATTTAAGAATTGACCGTGAAAATGGTGCAATCTCATTGTTGCTGAGATGGAAATATAATTGGATAAAAAGATGGGATGCAAAAACTGATTGGACAGATATGGAAAAAAAAGCCTTTCATGGAAAAGTTATTTTTGTCATTAATCAAACATGGAATAATAAGGTTTTTTTATCCGTTTCTGGGAAGTCTGAGTTTGTCAGTAAGTTTAATGGTAAGGATTTATCTTTCACAATAGAAATAATTCAGACTGATCGTCATGGGTATTGGGATGTGGTGGTGTTTAAAATTGATAATGATGATCCAAATAGTTTTCGTCAGAGTTCCATTGTCTGGAATAGTCGATACGTTGAACTTGACTCTAAAGATATAGTTGCAGCAGCTAAATGTCTTGGTTCATCAAAAGTTTGCTCTAAGCAAATGGGGCTGTCTCATGAGCTTGGGCATATTATTGGATATCTTACTGATGAATACTATAGTGATGATGCAGATAAAGCAACTACACCATTCTCCGGGGATGCCAGTGCGTTAATGAATATTGGTATGGAACTGCGCTCTCGTTATATGGGAAATGTCATTGAGCGGTTAAATAGAATGGTTCCGGGTTCTAATTTTTTTGTGAAAAGCGTAAAAAAATGAAACTAATATACGCTGTGATTATTTTTTTGATAGTGGGTGGGGCGAAAAATAGCATGTCTGATATTCCTGGGTATGCTTATCTGAATGCGAGTGGTGTGTATAATGGAGTTGAAGAGAATGTTCTATTAAATAACTATGGTCAGCCAGCGTATGAATTTATAAAGCCTCGTTATAAATTAGTCGGTGAGTATTATATAGAGATTGAAAATGTCTATCGCTCAACGAATCCTGAATTCAGAAATATCCCCATCAAAGAAATGTTTTGGCATTTGCGGGGGGATTTAAATCTGACATGTTTTTTTCATTATAAAGATGGACAGTGGCAGGTTATTTCTTATTTTTTCTGGCAGCCGGGCGCTAAATTCTAATCCGATATTAAAGGAATAAATATCATGAGTTTTGTATCTACGGGTAATAAATCTGGCAGTAACGGTGGGCCAGCTATCTCCACACCACCAATAGCTGGCGAAAGTGGTGGTATAAGCCCTGGTTCAGCCGCAACCGATGTAGCTGATGCAGCCGAGCAGATGGTAGAACAGGCAGGGGCGGACCTGTTTGGTGCGTTGCCGGAACCGTCAGGTCTGGTTAAAGCCGCAGCCGCCGCAGCAGGGATATCGGATATGGCTGGTGCAGTTCAGGATGCGGCGGCGTCGCTTG
>NZ_JABWMS020000053.1:0-32121 GCF_013369155.2 Escherichia sp. 94.0001
CTGTTTACCTCTTTCTCAGGGAGTTTAGTCTCCAGGATTCCCGGGGCGGTTCAGAGCGTGTTAATTTGTTGGCTGTTATCTGCGACCCGTTTTTGCGTGTTGGTTAACTGTTGCTGCGTTTGTGCGGAATCTTGTCTCAGACTTTCAATTTGCTCATATGCCTGGACAGACTTCTGCGCCAGACTTTGCATTTGTTTATCGTATTGAACCCTTTCTTTTTGCTGTTGTGCTGCCACATCGGTTGTCAGTGCATTCATTTTCTGCCCTTGTTCCGTGGTAGTGCGCTGATTAGCCTCATTTTGAGCCGCCAGTCTGGCATTAATCATCTCCTGATAATGCGCAGTATTTTGCGTATATCCAGTCGCGGCGAGCGTTTTTTGTGTGGCTACGATCTGCGCCTGTTGCTCTGTAATTTGCGTTTGCTGGGCATCAGTTACCGCAGACTGTCGGGCGTTGATCATGCTCTGATAACGGGCAGGTGTCTGTGCATCACCTGTAGCGGCAACGGTTTTTTGTCCTGCGTCAGGATCTGTCTGGACAGTGGGAGTCTGAGTGGTATCAGGTGTTTCAGAAGGGATGTAGTGATGTTCAGTCAAATAGGTATACGCAGCGGGGCTGTTGTCGGTGCGTTCTAAAAAGCGGGTAATCTTCTGCTCAATCTCCGATTGCGACATGCCAGAGTTAATGGCTGAAAGCTCTGTTGCCGCCGCTTCAATGGTATCACCAGCTAAAACAACAGGGCTGGATGTTGCTGAAATTATGAGTGCCAGTAAAGCTACGTTTACAGTTTTCATTCATTTTCTCTTGTTCAAAATAAGTCGCATTAATGTTTCTATAAGAAACAAATAATATTGTTTTAAGAAATAAACTACGTTGCAATTTAATCGAAATCTACGCCGCCATTTGTGTGATGTAAAGCGCATTTTTGTCTGGTGTAAGCGTAAACACTATCAATAAGAAACAAAATGGTTTCTTATATAAATAAAAAAGGAAATCATTTCGTGCTCTTTTAATGTAAAAAAGAGTAAAGACTTGTTTTGATAAGCGAAATAAATTCTGTTTCTGGACTAAACGTGAAGCGGTTCCTGATGTGTGCTAAAATGCGTTTCTTTGATAAATCTCAATTTTTAAGAGGTTTACGCCAGGCAGGAAAATTTAAATGAATGAATTTGAGAAGATTTTTAATGAAATGAATCTGGACCGGGCATTGCTACCGATCCTTTTTCGTTCGAACCGGTCGACAGTGTGGAAGTATTTAAGCGGCGATAGTACGGCTCCTGCCTCTGCCATGTCGCTGATTATGCTGTTGCAGTTGATCCAGAAACGAAACCCCGATCTGTTAGCCGAATGGTTAACGCTTTCTGATTTCACCATTCCGCCAGAAGTTTATCTGGACCAGCCTGATTACTGGAAAGGGTGGGTGTATACGCAACACAAGGTCAATAAAAACGTCCTGGAATATCTAAAAAAACATTATCCGGATGAAGACCAAAAAAGTATGGGTAAAGGCCGGGAAGAGTAATTTTGCCTCTACTCGGCTATATGCCGGATGCGGCGTAAACGCCTTATCCGGCCTACGGTTGAGTGCAGTTTTGTAGGCATGATAAGACGCGCCAGCGTCGCATCAGGCGATGACCGCACGGATAATCAGCGTTATCCCTTCTATCGCAATCACCTCAACATGCGTACCTGCGCCGAGATCCTCGCTGGCGCTGACAGGCCATGAACTGTCACCGACGCGCATATGACCGCGCCCATTGACCAGCGGTGATTCCAGCACAAAACGTCGGCCAATCAGCTGCTGCCCGCGCTGGTTAAGATGACTGTCGCTGTGCTTTTGTTCGCGAACCCGTCGCGACAACCATTTCCACCACAGCCAGGCGGCGAGCAGCGTCAGGATGGCAAACATCACCCCTTGCCACTCCCAGCCCAGCGGCAGCAACCAGACCACCAGGCCGGTAATCACCGCTGCCACGCCGCTCCACAACAGATAACCATTGCCGCCCAGCATTTCGGCAGCCAGCAGCAACCCGCCGAGACTGAGCCAGAAAATATGTGGATGAACGACCATTAACTCCATCATGGCTGAGTCCGTTTGTTGGCGCTGTCTTTCACCAGCTCGGCAATCCCGGCAATCGACCCCATCAGGCTGCTGGCCTCTAATGGCATCATCACTACTTTGCTGTTACTGGATGAACCGATCTGCTGTAACGCTTCGGTGTATTTCTGTGCGACGAAGTAGTTCACCGCCTGAATATCACCGGAGGCAATGGCTTCAGATACCATTTTGGTGGCGCGGGCTTCTGCTTCGGCGGAACGTTCACGCGCTTCAGCTTGCAAAAATGCCGACTGACGCTCACCTTCCGCTTTCAGGATTTGCGACTGTTTTTCACCTTCGGCTTTGAGGATTTCCGCCTGACGGATCCCTTCCGCTTCAAGGATGTAAGCGCGTTTGGTACGTTCCGCTTTCATCTGCGCGTTCATCGAAGAGATAAGCTCTGCCGGTGGGCGCACGTCGCGAATTTCAATACGGGTGACTTTAATCCCCCACGGGTTGGTAGCCTCATCGACAATACGTAGCAAACGTGAGTTGATGCTATCGCGCTGGGAGAGCATTTCGTCAAGTTCCATTGAACCCAGTACGGTACGGATGTTAGTCATGGTCAGGTTGATGATCGCCAGCTCCAGATTGCTGACTTCATAAGCCGCGCGCGGGGCATCAATCACCTGAATAAAGCACACGGCGTCGATGGTAACGTTGGCGTTATCTTTCGAGATAACTTCCTGGGAAGGGATATCGAGCACTTGCTCCATCATATTGATCTTGCGACCAATGCGATCCATAAACGGCACCACCAGACTTAGCCCTGGCTGTAACGTTTTGGTATAGCGACCAAAACGTTCTACTGTCCATTGAAAGCCCTGCGGCACGATTTTAACGCCCGCGCCGACAATGACCAGCGCGACAAAAATGAGAATCGGGATAAAGATAAGCATCGGAAAAACCTCCTGTTGTACCGTCCATAATCAGCAAAATTGCTGCTTGATTAAACAAATTATACCTGATTACTGAAAGAGAGTTCCCCCTTATTCCTGCGAAGGATAAACTGTTTTTAGTAAAAATCAGAAAAAGGGAACAGCGATGCAGGAAAATAGTCCTTTGCTTCAGCTACAAAACGTAGGATATCTGGCGGGTGATACGAAGATTCTTAATAACATCAATTTTTCGCTACGTGCTGGCGAATTTAAGTTAATTACCGGCCCTTCCGGTTGTGGCAAAAGTACGCTGCTGAAAATTGTTGCTTCATTAATCAGCCCAACCAGCGGAACGTTGCTGTTTGAAGGTGAGGATGTCAGTACACTCAAGCCAGAAATCTACCGCCAGCAAGTATCTTACTGCGCCCAGACGCCGACGCTGTTTGGCGATACGGTATACGATAATCTGATCTTTCCCTGGCAGATCCGTAACCAGCAGCCTGACCCAGCCATTTTTCTCGATTTTCTCGAACGCTTCGCTTTGCCGGACAGCATTTTGACAAAGAATATCGCCGAGCTATCTGGTGGTGAAAAACAACGTATCTCATTGATTCGTAACCTGCAATTTATGCCAAAGGTATTATTGCTGGATGAAATCACCAGTGCACTGGATGAAAGTAATAAACATAACGTTAATGAGATGATCCACCGTTATGTGCGCGAGCAAAATATTGCCGTGCTGTGGGTGACACACGATAAAGACGAAATTAATCATGCGGATAAAGTGATTACACTGCAACCGCATGCCGGAGAAATGCAGGAAGCACGCTATGAACTCGCATAATATTACTAACGAATCATTAGCACTGGCATTAATGCTGGTGGTGGTGGCAATCTTAATTAGCCATAAAGAAAAACTGGCGCTGGAGAAAGATATTCTCTGGAGCGTTGGACGCGCGATAATTCAGCTGATTATTGTCGGCTATGTGCTGAAGTATATTTTCAGCGTGGATGATGCCAGCCTGACATTATTGATGGTGTTATTTATCTGCTTTAATGCGGCGTGGAATGCGCAAAAACGCAGTAAATATATTGCTAAAGCTTTTATCTCATCGTTTATTGCCATTACGGTCGGAGCGGGAATTACCCTGGCGGTACTGATCCTCTCTGGGTCGATTGAGTTTATCCCGATGCAGGTGATTCCTATTGCCGGGATGATTGCCGGTAACGCGATGGTGGCGGTAGGGCTGTGTTACAACAATTTAGGGCAACGGGTGATTAGCGAACAACAACAGATTCAGGAGAAACTGAGTCTTGGCGCGACGCCGAAACAGGCTTCAGCGATATTGATTCGCGACAGTATTCGCGCGGCTTTAATTCCGACGGTGGATTCAGCAAAAACGGTTGGCTTAGTGAGTTTACCGGGAATGATGTCCGGGCTGATATTTGCCGGGATTGATCCGGTGAAGGCGATTAAATATCAGATTATGGTGACTTTTATGCTGCTTTCCACCGCCAGCTTGTCGACCATTATTGCCTGCTATTTAACCTATCGTAAGTTTTATAATTCGCGCCACCAGTTGGTGGTGACGCAATTGACGAAGAAATAAATATTGAATTAGCACGGTTTGGTAGGCCGGATAAGGCGTTCACGCCGCATCCGGCGGCTATGCGCGGATGCCTGATGCGACGCTGGCGCGTCTTATCAGGCCTACAAACCAGCACATCGCATTTCAACGGAAAATCAATACAACAACGCATACAGCTGGCGGCGATACTTCGACGCCAGCGCATCACCCGTACCCAGCGCAGCGAGGATCTCCTGGAACGTTTTACGCGTCTGACCGTCTGCGGCGGTGAGATCTTTACGCAGATGCCCAAACAGCAACTCCAGCGCCTCTTCATTACGCCCAACCTGATGCAGTTGCAGTGCCAGTTGCGTCGCCAGGGCGGCATCTTCTGGATTCTCTGCCACCTGCTGTTGCAACTGTTGAATTTCCGGCGTATCAGCCGCCTGCTTCAGCAGTTCAATTTGCGCCACCAGCCCCTGGTAGCGGGTGTCCTGATCCTGCAAAGGAATGGTTTTCAGCACGGCTTCTGCATCTTCAGAACGGTTCAGCGCAATCAGCGTTTCTGCCAGCAGCAGGCCGATCTCCCCGTTCTGACTTGACAGCTGCCAGGCGTCTTTCAGCAATGGCAGGGCGTCGGTGTAATTGCCTTCCTGCATCAGTTGCATCGCCTGCTGCGCTTTCAGTTCTTCTTCGCGCGGCAGCACTTTATCCAGCAGGGCGCGGATCGCTTCTTCCGGTTGTGGCCCCTGGAATCCGTCTACCGGTTGCCCGTTCTGGAACAGATACACGGTCGGGATCGCGCGCAGACCAAACTGCGCGGCAATCATTTGCTCCGCGTCGCAGTCCAGCTTCGCCAGAATAAATTGCCCGTTGTACTGCGCCGCGAGGCTTTCCAGAATTGGGGTTAACTGCAAACAGTGCTGGCTACGTTCAGACCAAAAATAGAACAGCACCGGAGTGGTCATCGACTGTTCAAGAACCTGTTGCAGGTTAGATTCGTTAATGTTGACAATATTTTCTACGGACATGGAGTCGCTCTCTGTTGTCGATATTTTCTTTGACATGGGGGCTTAAGCGCGCGCTTCAACTCACCCCTGCAATATTTTGTCCATCACGCGCCCCGGCAGCAGGCGCTTAAGCACCATTACTGCCCAGGTCACCAGCGTTACCGGATAGCGCATCTTCGGCTTCTCGCTAATAAAAGCATGGCGTACTTTGTCGACCACTGCTTCCGGCCCCAACGTAAAGCGAGCGGCGATGCCGGGATTTTCGACTGGTTTATCACTTTGCGTCTGGTTGACGTTGTCGGTGAAGCGAGTACGAATGGGACCGGGTTCAATCAGGCTGACTTTAATTCCGCTGTGGCGCAGCTCCATGCGCAGCGCGTCTGACCACGCCTCCAGCGCATATTTACTGGCCGCGTAAGCGCCGCGACCCGGCGTGGAGATTAATCCCATCACCGATGAGGTCATTACAATACGCCCTTCACCGTGCGGCAACATAGCCGGTAACAGGCGCATGGTGAGCTGGTGTGCGCCGAAAAAGTTGGCGGAAAACTGCTGTTCCATCTGCGTACGGCTGATGGTGGAAAGGGGGCCATACATGCCGAATCCGGCATTGTTAAAGATCCCATACAGACAATTATCGGTCAGGGCGATCACTTCGTCGGCTGCGCGATCAACACTTTCTGGCGAATCCAGATCGATCAACACGCCGGTAAATCCCATGCTGTTCATGCGCTCAACATCATCCTGTTTCCGGCAACCTGCCAGCACATGAAAACCCTGGCGTTTTAATTCGAGCGCGCTTTCCAGGCCAATACCACTGGAACATCCGGTAATTAAGACCGATTTTTGCATAACTTTACCTGTCAGGATCTCCGTTGCTTTATGAGTCATGATTTACTAAAGGCTGCAACTGCTTCGCCATCCAGTCGGCAATAAACGGCTGGGCGTCGCGGTTGGGATGAATACCGTCATCCTGCATCCATTGTGGCTTGAGGTAGACCTCTTCCATAAAAAAGGGCAGCAGCGGAACATCAAACTCTTTGGCGAGTTTGGGGTAAATGGCGCTAAAGGCTTCATTATAACGGCGACCATAGTTTGCAGGCAGACGTATTTGCATTAACAATGGTTCAGCGTTGGCGGCTTTGACATCCTGCAAAATCTGGCGCAGCGTTTGCTCGGTTTGTTGTGGCTGAAAACCACGCAAACCGTCATTGCCGCCCAGTTCAACCAGCACCCAGCGCGGCTGATGCTGTTTCAGCAGAGCCGGAAGGCGCGCCAGCCCTTGTTGCGAGGTGTCGCCGCTGATGCTGGCATTGACTACCGACGTTTTACTCTGCCACTTATCATTCAACAAGGCAGGCCAGGCCGCGCTGGCAGACATTCGATACCCGGCGCTCAGGCTATCACCCAGAATCAATAACGTGTCCGCTGCGGCGGCACGGAAGGTTAACAGGACCAGGAACAGGAAGGGCAAATGCCAGCGGAAAACATTGTTGAAGTTCATCATCTTAAGAAGTCCGTCGGTCAGGGGGAGCATGAACTCTCCATCCTCACCGGAGTTGAGCTGGTTGTCAAACGTGGCGAGACCATCGCGCTGGTGGGCGAGTCGGGATCGGGTAAGTCAACCTTGCTGGCGATCCTCGCCGGGCTGGATGACGGCAGCAGTGGCGAAGTGAGTCTGGTGGGACAACCTCTACATAATATGGACGAAGAAGCGCGGGCAAAGTTGCGCGCGAAGCACGTAGGCTTTGTTTTTCAGTCATTTATGTTAATTCCTACCCTTAACGCGCTGGAAAACGTCGAGCTTCCGGCGCTGCTGCGTGGTGAGAGTAGCGCGGAAAGTCGTAATGGGGCGAAAGCGTTGCTCGAACAGTTAGGGCTGGGTAAACGTCTTGATCATCTTCCGGCACAGCTTTCCGGCGGCGAACAGCAACGAGTGGCGCTGGCGCGAGCTTTTAATGGTCGGCCTGATGTGCTGTTTGCCGACGAACCCACCGGTAACCTTGACCGCCAGACGGGCGATAAAATTGCCGACCTGCTGTTTTCCCTCAACCGTGAGCATGGCACCACGTTGATTATGGTGACTCACGACCTGCAACTGGCGGCACGCTGCGATCGCTGCTTACGACTGGTTAACGGGCAGTTGCAGGAGGAAGCATGATTGCACGTTGGTTCTGGCGCGAATGGCGCTCGCCGTCGCTATTAATTGTCTGGCTGGCGCTTAGCCTGGCGGTGGCCTGCGTGCTGGCGCTGGGCAATATCAGCGATCGCATGGAGAAGGGCTTAAGCCAGCAAAGTCGTGAGTTTATGGCGGGCGATCGGGCGTTGCGCAGTTCACGCGAAGTGCCGCAAGCGTGGCTGGAGGAAGCGCAAAAGCGCGGCCTGAAAGTCGGCAAGCAGCTGACTTTCGCCACCATGACATTTGCAGGCGACACACCGCAGCTGGCGAACGTCAAAGCGGTGGATGATATCTACCCGATGTATGGCGATCTGCAAACCAATCCCCCTGGCCTGAAACCGCAGGCGGGCAGCGTATTGCTGGCCCCACGCCTGATGGCACTGCTTAACCTGAAAACGGGCGACACCATTGACGTGGGCGATGCCACCTTGCGGATTGCCGGAGAAGTGATTCAGGAACCGGATTCCGGTTTTAACCCCTTCCAGATGGCTCCGCGTCTGATGATGAATCTGGCGGATGTCGATAAAACCGGAGCCGTGCAGCCGGGGAGTCGGGTCACCTGGCGCTATAAATTCGGCGGCAGCGAGAACCAGCTCGACGGCTATGAGAAATGGTTGTTACCTCAGCTTAAACCCGAACAACGCTGGTACGGTCTGGAACAGGACGAAGGCGCGCTGGGGCGCTCAATGGAACGCTCGCAACAGTTCCTGCTGCTTTCGGCGCTTCTGACCTTGCTGCTGGCGGTGGCGGCGGTCGCGGTGGCGATGAATCATTACTGTCGCAGTCGCTACGACTTGGTGGCGATCCTCAAAACGCTGGGAGCAGGGCGAGCGCAATTGCGTAAGTTAATTGTCGGTCAGTGGTTGATGGTGCTGGTACTTTCAGCCGTTACCGGCGGGGCTATAGGTCTGTTGTTCGAAAACGTGTTGATGGTACTGCTCAAACCCGTGCTGCCAGCCGCACTACCGCCTGCCAGCCTCTGGCCGTGGCTGTGGGCGCTCGGCACCATGACCGTCATCTCGCTGCTGGTAGGGTTGCGACCATACCGACTGTTGCTGGCAACGCAGCCTTTACGGGTATTACGAAATGATGTGGTAGCGAACGTCTGGCCGCTCAAGTTTTATCTGCCGATTGTCAGTGTGGTGGTTGTGCTACTGCTCGCCGGACTGATGGGCGGCAGTATGCTGCTCTGGGCGGTGCTGGCGGGCGCGGTAGTACTGGCTTTGCTGTGCGGTGTCCTGGGCTGGATGCTGCTGAATGTACTTCGCCGCATGACGCTGAAATCGCTACCTCTGCGCCTGGCGGTTAGCCGCCTGTTACGTCAGCCGTGGTCAACGTTAAGCCAGCTTTCGGCATTTTCGCTCTCCTTTATGCTGCTGGCACTGCTGCTGGTGTTGCGTGGCGATCTGCTCGACCGCTGGCAACAGCAGCTACCGCCAGAAAGCCCGAACTACTTTTTAATCAACATCGCCACAGAACAGGTTACGCCGCTAAAAGCGTTCCTCGCGAAACATCAAATAGTCCCGGAATCGTTTTATCCGGTGGTGCGGGCGCGGCTGACGGCGATTAACGGCAAGCCGACAGAAGGCAATGAAGATGAGGCGCTCAACCGCGAACTCAATCTCACCTGGCAAAATACGCGGCCCGATCATAATCCGATTGTCGCTGGTAACTGGCCGCCAAAAGCCGATGAAGTATCGATGGAAGAGGGGCTGGCGAAACGCTTAAATGTTACCCTCGGCGATACCGTCACCTTTATGGGCGATACCCAGGAGTTCCGCGCTAAAGTGACCAGCCTGCGCAAAGTGGACTGGGAAAGTCTGCGGCCTAATTTCTATTTTATTTTCCCGGAAGGGGCATTAGACGGGCAACCGCAGAGCTGGCTTACCAGTTTCCGCTGGGAGAATGGCAACGGCATGTTGACGCAACTCAACCGCCAGTTCCCGACCATTAGCCTGTTAGACATTGGCGCGATTTTAAAACAGGTCGGTCAGGTGCTGGAGCAGGTAAGCCGGGCGCTGGAAGTGATGGTGGTGCTGGTCACCGCCTGCGGTATGTTGCTGTTGCTGGCACAGGTGCAGGTGGGAATGCGTCAGCGCCATCAGGAACTGGTGGTGTGGCGCACTCTCGGTGCGGGCAAAAAACTGCTGCGCACGACATTGTGGTGTGAGTTCGCCATGCTCGGGTTTGTCTCCGGCCTGGTGGCCGCAATTGGTGCGGAAACGGCACTGGCGGTACTGCAATCAAAAGTGTTTGATTTCCCGTGGGAGCCAGACTGGCGATTGTGGATTGTGTTGCCGTGTAGCGGTGCGCTGCTGCTGTCACTTTTCGGCGGCTGGCTGGGCGCGCGACTGGTTAAGGGTAAGGCGCTGTTCAGGCAGTTTGCGGGGTGATGACAGGCGTTAGATTGCCTGATGCGCTACGCTTATCAGACCTACGAAGAGCGTGCAATATATTGATTTTGCAAGATTGTGTAGGCCGGATAAGGCGTTTACGCCGCATCCGGCATGAACAGTGTGCATTTTGGCAATAAATCTGAAACCAACTGTCATGTCGGTTTTTTTAAAGGCCGAAGGTGGTAAACCTTCGGCCTTAGCTACGTTTCCTCAGTTATTCAATAAACTGACGGATCAGTTCCAGCAGCGCGATTAGCGCCTTAAGAACGATGAGAACTTTATCGAGAAAAGTTTTCATCCGTTGCTCCCTTAAGGGAGAAAGACAATCACAGCTTACCCTTACGTTGCCTGTAACTATGATTTTCTTCATGTGCTAGATGAGGACTGCCTCTCTCCAAATTAGAGCACCAGAATCAGCACCACCTGTATCCTGACCAGGACTTAAAAGTACTTTTCCGCACTGCGGTAATCCCTTGAGGCAGTATCACTACTAGCGTCGGGATTGTATCGCCAACATAGCTGTTTGAATATGTAGGCATCCTGACTTATAATTCACTTGCTAGATGAGGACTGTTTCATTTCTGCCCGGAACCACCAAGTCTTGGGCGGAAAAAATAAAAAAACCGACTGTCATGTCGGTTTTTTTATATCTGTATTCTGGTGCAACCATTCTGTTCTCACGACAATCGCCGTTTCAGAATACCGCCCATCACTGCGCCTTAACCCATTCCGCCACTTCCGCCCACTCACCGCGAAAGACAACTTTTTCCGCCTTTTTCTCAAGCTGATAGCGATACATCGGGTCGTAATATTCTTCAAGTAACGGCACCAGCCAGGCCAGATGACCGTCGGTGCTGCCGGTGGTGAGTTGCGTTGTCAGCGCAGCATCCAGCCTTGCAGCCAGTTCGTTATATCGCTGTAACCCCAGCCGACGCTTAATCGCCGAAAGTCCGTGATGCAGGTATTCGCAATACTCCTGCCAGCCCTGTTCGTCGCCGTACGCATGGGTAAAATCATGATGCATACGCAAGAAATACTCTTCGTTCAGGCGTTCAAGACGGATCTCAAACGGATCTTCTACCACCGTAATCGCCGCCTGAGTCATTCGCTCGCGCAGGCATTCCGGCAGGTGATTCGAACCGATCATCCGGCTTTCATCTTCCAGCACCCACAGCCGTAGCTCCTGACGGGCGTCGGTTTTTAGCATTTCGGCAGCCAGCAGATTTTCAAAACTCGCCTGGCTAAGTTGCGGTTGCAACGTGCGACCAAACGCCGAACCGCGATGACGCGCCAGCCCTTCCAGATCAACACCGTTCGGCTGTTGTTGCACTAACAGCGTTTTACCGCTGCCGGTACAACCGCCAATCAGCACTATCGGTTTTTGTGCCAGTTCAATAGTCGCCTGAATCGCCGTCTGGCGCAGTGCCTTATAACCGCCTTCCACCAGCGGATAATCAATCCCCGCTTCATGCAGCCAGCGTTGCACAATATGTGAACGTTGACCGCCTCGGGCGCAGCAGAGAATACCTTGCGGATTTTGCAGGCACGCTGCCCGCCAGGCGTCCATGCGCTGCTGACGAATTTCACCCGCCACCAGTTTATGACCCAGCGCCAGCGCCGCGTCTGACCCTTGCTGTTTATAGCAGGTGCCAACGGCGGCGCGTTCATCGTTATTCATTAACGGCAGGTTGATAGCGGCGGGCATTGCGCCTTGCTCAAACTCGATGGGGGCGCGAACATCAATAATGGGCGTATCAGCAATCAGCAGGGCACGATAGTCCTGTTCCGTGTGTCTCTCTTGCATAGTTAAAAGTGAACCTCAAATCAGCTTGCACGCTATTTTACGCGCCAACGCGCAAGGAAACTTGATTTTTAACTGCGTGGGTTGCCGAAAATTTCTAAAAATCCGCTGATTTCCGGCCTGCGCTGGGTAAACAAGGTCACAATATCTTCTACCGCTTTGCCACTGCCAAATTTGCGCCATGCCAGACTCAATGGCGAAGGAGGGCGCATCGTTGGGATTACCCGGCTGACCAGTTGTTGATTATCGATCATTGACTGGCAAAGTGATTTTGGCAAAAAACCAATGCCAACGCCCGCCAGATGGGCGGCGATTTTCGTTTCCATATCGGGAACAATAATCTCTTTTTGCCCCGGCAAACGCCAGGCGACGCGCTTGGTTAAGGTGCGGGCGCTGTCTTCAATATTAACCGCCGGAAAGCGCCGTAACTGCGCTTCTGTGAGTGGCTCTTCAACTTTCGCCAGCGGATGATCCGCCGCCATGACAAAGCGCCATTGCACCGATCCTAAGGGATCAAGACTAAAGGTATTTGCCAGCGCCTCGGTTCCCGTGACGCCGATAGCCAGTGAAAAACCTTCGTACAATAGCGAGTCCCAGACGCCCATATAGATTTGTCGGGAGATGTGAAACTGGGTAAAGGGGTAACGTTCATTCAGCCACGCCAGCAGCTGGGCGACGGCCTGGGGGTTGTAGAGCAGGTTGTTGATGACAATATTCACCTGGCGTTCCACGCCATCATTCACCTGTTGCAGCTCGCTGGGCATACTTTCCAGCCAGCTCAGCCAGTCTCTGGCCTGAGAAAGTAGATGCTCGCCAGCCGCTGTCAACGTCACGCTGCGAGTCGTGCGGAAAAACAGCGCCACTCCGGTATTCTCTTCCAGAAGTTTAATGCGATAACTGATCGTCGCCGTGGTTTTACACAATCGTTCTGCCGCTTTTGAAAAACTTCCTGTTTCAGCAACCGCAATGAAAGTCCGCAAGGTTTCTGGATCGAACATCTTCAGGTATCCCCTTTTAAATCCGCAAGTTGCGTGATTTTCTTATCCTCTGATTTATCAGTATTTTTACATGATAACCCTGTTCAATTTGTGGACTAAATCTAGTTTTGGAAAAATATTCCAACTTTTGTGTTGATGTTGTTCTCTTAAGGTTTTAGATTGCCTGTTATTGAACCACATTGTCCGGTCGGCGGTGGTTGAACGGAATTATGTTACAAGGACAAAAAGATGAAACTTCAGGTATTACCGTTAAGTCAGGAAGCCTTCAGTGCTTATGGCGACGTAATAGAAACGCAGCAACGGGATTTTTTCCATATTAACAATGGCCTGGTGGAGCGTTACCACGATTTGGCGCTGGTTGAGATTCTTGAGCAAGACCGTACGCTTATCAGCATTAACCGCGCGCAACCGGCCAATCTGCCGCTGACCATTCACGAACTCGAACGTCATCCGCTGGGCACTCAGGCCTTTATTCCGATGAAAGGGGAAGTGTTTGTGGTGGTCGTGGCGTTAGGTGACGACAAACCAGACCTGTCAACCCTGCGGGCGTTTATTACCAACGGCGAACAGGGAGTGAATTACCATCGTAACGTCTGGCATCACCCACTTTTTGCCTGGCAGCGCGTCACCGATTTTCTGACCATCGATCGCGGCGGCAGTGACAACTGTGATGTTGAAAGTATTCCTGAACAGGAACTCTGTTTTGCGTGACGCCTGCAACCGACTTGCATAAGATAAATTAATTGTTCATTGTTTATGCTCACTTGTAGGTCGGAGTTAACGTAGGTATGACGGAAGTTAGACGGCGCGGCAGGCCAGGACAGGCGGAGCCTGTGGCACAGAAGGGCGCACAGGCGTTAGAGCGGGGAATTGCGATTCTGCAATATCTGGAAAAAAGTGGGGGAAGTTCGTCGGTTAGCGATATTTCTCTCAATCTGGATTTGCCGCTCTCCACGACCTTTCGCTTGCTGAAGGTTTTACAGGCAGCGGATTTTGTCTATCAGGACAGTCAGTTAGGCTGGTGGCATATAGGATTAGGTGTCTTTAACGTCGGTGCGGCGTACATCCATAACCGCGATGTCCTCTCCGTCGCCGGGCCGTTTATGCGCCGCCTGATGTTACTTTCCGGCGAAACGGTCAATGTCGCGATCCGTAACGGCAATGAAGCAGTATTAATTGGTCAGTTAGAGTGTAAATCGATGGTCAGGATGTGTGCGCCACTGGGCAGTCGTCTGCCGCTGCATGCTTCCGGTGCGGGCAAGGCGCTGCTTTATCCGCTGGCGGAAGAGGAGTTGATGAGCATCATTCTGCAAACCGGTTTGCAGCAGTTTACGCCAACTACGCTTGTGGATATGCCCACCTTGCTGAAGGACCTGGAACAAGCGCGTGAACTGGGCTATACCGTAGATAAAGAAGAGCATGTTGTAGGTCTGAATTGCATAGCTTCAGCAATTTACGATGATGTAGGTAGCGTTGTTGCCGCTATCTCCATCTCCGGGCCTTCATCAAGACTGACAGAAGATCGTTTTGTCAGTCAGGGTGAGCTGGTCAGAGACACCGCCCGCGATATCAGCACGGCGTTGGGACTGAAAGCACATCCATAGTGTCTGTCGCATCCCGCTCTGCGGAGCGGGTTTTTTTGACAAAATTTGAAAGTTGGAAAATTTTTCCAATTAATAGAGGTAGGAATAAAATGGCAAAAATGAGAGCCGTTGACGCGGCAATGTATGTGCTGGAGAAAGAAGGTATTACCACCGCCTTCGGCGTTCCGGGAGCTGCAATCAATCCGTTCTACTCAGCGATGCGTAAGCACGGCGGTATTCGTCACATTCTGGCGCGTCATGTGGAAGGTGCTTCGCACATGGCGGAAGGTTATACCCGCGCAACGGCAGGGAATATCGGCGTATGTCTGGGGACTTCCGGTCCAGCGGGCACGGACATGATCACCGCGCTCTATTCCGCTTCTGCTGATTCCATTCCTATTTTGTGCATCACTGGTCAGGCACCGCGTGCTCGTCTGCATAAAGAAGATTTTCAGGCCGTAGATATTGAAGCAATTGCTAAACCGGTCAGCAAAATGGCGGTTACAGTTCGTGAAGCGGCGCTGGTGCCTCGCGTGCTGCAACAGGCATTTCACCTGATGCGTTCTGGTCGTCCGGGTCCGGTACTGGTGGATTTACCGTTCGACGTTCAGGTGGCGGAAATCGAGTTTGATCCTGACATGTACGAACCGCTGCCGGTCTATAAACCTGCTGCCAGCCGTATGCAGATTGAAAAAGCGGTCGAAATGTTAATCCAGGCTGAACGTCCGGTGATTGTTGCCGGGGGCGGGGTCATCAATGCTGACGCAGCTGCACTGTTACAACAGTTCGCTGAACTGACCAGCGTTCCGGTGATCCCAACGCTGATGGGCTGGGGCTGTATCCCGGACGATCATGAACTGATGGCCGGGATGGTGGGTCTGCAAACCGCGCATCGTTACGGTAACGCAACGCTGCTGGCGTCCGACCTGGTGTTTGGTATCGGTAACCGTTTCGCCAATCGTCATACCGGTTCGGTAGAGAAATACACCGAAGGGCGCAAAATCGTTCATATCGATATTGAGCCGACGCAAATTGGTCGCGTGCTGTGTCCGGATCTCGGCATTGTCTCTGATGCTAAAGCGGCGCTGACAATGCTGGTTGAAGTGGCGCAGGAGATGCAAAAAGCGGGTCGTCTGCCGTGTCGTAAAGAATGGGTCGCCGACTGCCAGCAGCGCAAACGCACTTTGCTGCGCAAAACCCACTTCGACAATGTGCCGGTGAAACCGCAGCGCGTGTATGAAGAGATGAACAAAGCCTTTGGTCGCGATGTTTGTTATGTCACCACCATTGGTCTGTCACAAATCGCTGCGGCACAAATGCTGCATGTCTTTAAAGACCGCCACTGGATCAACTGTGGGCAGGCAGGCCCGCTGGGCTGGACGATTCCGGCGGCGCTGGGGGTTTGTGCCGCTGATCCAGAGCGCAATGTGGTGGCGATTTCCGGTGACTTCGACTTCCAGTTCCTGATTGAAGAGTTAGCCGTTGGCGCGCAGTTCAACATTCCGTACATCCATGTGCTGGTGAATAACGCCTATCTCGGCCTGATTCGTCAGTCGCAACGCGCCTTTGATATGGATTACTGCGTACAGCTCGCATTCGAAAATATTAACTCCAGCGAAGTGAACGGTTACGGCGTCGACCACGTAAAAGTAGCGGAAGGTTTAGGTTGTAAAGCGATTCGTGTCTTCAAACCGGAAGATATTGCACCGGCCTTTGAACAGGCGAAAGCCTTAATGGCGCAATATCGGGTACCGGTAGTCGTGGAAGTTATTCTCGAGCGTGTGACCAATATTTCGATGGGCAGCGAACTGGATAACGTCATGGAATTTGAAGATATCGCCGATAACGCAGCGGACGCACCGACTGAAACCTGCTTCATGCACTATGAATGAGGGAGATAAATAATGTTACGTTTCTCTGCTAATTTATCGATGTTATTTGGTGAATATGATTTTCTCGCCCGTTTTGAGAAAGCTGCGCAGTGTGGTTTTCGCGGCGTTGAATTTATGTTCCCTTATGACTACGACATTGAAGAATTAAAACAGGTGCTGGCGAGTAATAAACTCGAACATACTCTGCACAATTTACCGGCGGGTGACTGGGCCGCGGGCGAGCGGGGTATTGCTTGTATTCCTGGCCGTGAAGAAGAGTTTCGGGATGGCGTAGCAGCAGCGATTCGTTATGCTCGTGCGCTGGGTAATAAAAAAATCAACTGTCTGGTCGGTAAAACGCCGGCTGGTTTCAGCAGTGAACAGATTCACGCAACGCTTGTAGAAAACCTGCGTTATGCCGCGAATATGCTGATGAAAGAAGATATTTTATTACTGATTGAACCTATTAACCATTTTGATATTCCTGGTTTCTATCTCACCGGAACTCAACAGGCGCTGAAATTGATTGATGATGTTGGTTGCTGCAATTTGAAAATTCAGTATGACATTTATCATATGCAGCGGATGGAAGGTGAATTAACCAACACTATGACTCAATGGGCCGATAAAATTGGCCACCTGCAAATTGCCGATAATCCGCATCGCGGCGAACCGGGAACCGGAGAAATTAATTATGAGTATCTCTTTACGGTAATTGAAAATTCTGACTACAACGGTTGGGTTGGGTGTGAATATAAACCCCAAACCACCACGGAAGCCGGTTTACACTGGATGGATCCGTACCGTTAAAACGTAACGCTGTTCAGGCAATGCTTTTTTAGGCCGCTAAGTTGGCAGGGGATCGTGTTGTCTGAATTCAGGAAAAGCGAAATTTAATAGAGGTTAATTATGAAACTGGGATTTATTGGCTTAGGCATTATGGGTACACCGATGGCCATTAATCTGGCGCGTGCCGGTCATCAACTGCATGTCACAACCATTGGTCCGGTTGTTGATGAATTACTGTCACTGGGTGCCGTCAGTGTTGAAACTGCGCGCCAGGTAACGGAAGCATCGGACATCATTTTTATTATGGTGCCGGATACGCCACAGGTTGAAGAAGTTCTGTTTGGTGAAAATGGTTGTGCAAAAACGTCGCTCCAGGGCAAAACCATTGTTGATATGAGCTCCATTTCCCCGATCGAAACTAAACGTTTCGCTCGTCAGGTGAATGAACTGGGCGGCGATTATCTCGATGCGCCCGTCTCCGGCGGTGAAATCGGCGCGCGTGAAGGGACGTTGTCGATTATGGTTGGCGGCGACGAAGCGGTATTTGAACGTGTTAAACCGCTGTTTGAATTGCTCGGTAAAAATATCACCCTCGTGGGCGGTAACGGCGACGGCCAGACCTGCAAAGTGGCAAATCAGATTATCGTGGCGCTCAATATTGAAGCGGTTTCTGAAGCCCTGCTGTTTGCTTCAAAAGCCGGAGCGGATCCGGTACGGGTGCGGCAGGCGCTGATGGGCGGCTTTGCTTCCTCACGTATTCTGGAAGTTCACGGTGAGCGCATGATTAAACGCACCTTTAATCCAGGTTTTAAAATTGCGCTGCACCAGAAAGATCTCAACCTGGCACTGCAAAGTGCGAAAGCACTGGCGCTGAACCTGCCAAACACCGCGACCTGCCAGGAGTTATTTAATACCTGTGCGGCAAACGGTGGCAGCCAGTTGGATCACTCTGCGTTAGTGCAGGCGCTGGAATTAATGGCTAACCATAAACTGGCCTGATACCCGCAATAAAAATGGCCGATATCAGAAAATGAATCGGCCAGCAATATTAAAAAAAGAAAGCAGCCAAAGATGTTGCTTCAGTATTAAAAATAATATTTTTATTTTATTTGTTCCTCATAGCTAGATTAAAAAGACGTTATTCGATACGTGAAATTAAGAGGGATTTATGGAACATCAGAGAAAACTATTCCAGCAACGCGGCTATAGCGAAGATCTATTGCCGAAAACGCAAAGCCAGCGGACCTGGAAAACATTTAACTATTTTACCTTATGGATGGGTTCGGTTCATAACGTTCCCAATTATGTGATGGTCGGCGGCTTTTTTATTCTCGGCTTGTCTACCTTTAGTATTATGCTGGCAATTATCCTCAGCGCCTTTTTCATTGCCGCGGTAATGGTATTAAACGGTGCTGCGGGCAGTAAATACGGAGTGCCTTTTGCCATGATCCTGCGTGCTTCTTATGGCGTACGTGGTGCACTGTTTCCCGGATTATTAAGAGGCGGGATTGCTGCCATTATGTGGTTTGGCCTGCAATGTTACGCCGGATCGCTGGCCTGCTTGATCCTGATTGGCAAAATCTGGCCGGGATTTTTAACTCTCGGTGGTGATTTTACCCTGTTAGGGCTTTCTCTACCGGGCTTAATCACTTTCTTACTCTTCTGGCTGGTGAACGTCGGAATCGGTTTCGGTGGTGGCAAAGTTTTAAATAAATTCACCGCCATTCTTAACCCGTGTATCTATGTTGTCTTCGGCGGTATGGCGATTTGGGCGATTTCGCTGGTCGGGATCGGTCCAATCTTTGACTACATTCCGAGCGGTATTCAGAAAGCAGAAAACGGTGGCTTCCTGTTCCTGGTGGTGATTAACGCGGTAGTTGCGGTCTGGGCGGCACCGGCGGTGAGCGCATCCGACTTTACGCAAAACGCCCACTCGTTTCGTGAGCAGGCGCTGGGGCAAACGCTGGGTTTAGTTGTGGCCTATATTCTGTTTGCGGTCGCCGGGGTATGTATTATTGCCGGAGCCAGTATTCACTACGGCGCTGACACCTGGAACGTGCTGGATATTGTTCAGCGTTGGGATAGCCTGTTTGCCTCGTTCTTTGCGGTACTGGTTATTCTGATGACGACTATCTCCACTAACGCCACCGGTAATATTATTCCGGCTGGTTATCAGATAGCCGCTATTGCACCGACGAAACTGACCTATAAAAACGGCGTACTGATTGCCAGTATTATCAGTTTGCTGATCTGTCCGTGGAAATTAATGGAAAATCAGGACAGCATTTATCTGTTCCTCGATATTATCGGCGGAATGCTGGGTCCAGTAATTGGTGTGATGATGGCGCATTATTTTGTGGTGATGCGCGGACAAATTAATCTTGATGAACTGTATACCGCAGCAGGGGATTTCAAATATTACGATAACGGCTTTAACCTTACCGCGTTCTCAGTAACTTTGGTCGCCGTTATTTTATCTCTCGGTGGTAAATTTATTCCGTTCATGGAGCCTTTATCACGCGTTTCATGGTTTGTCGGCGTTATTGTCGCCTTTGCGGCCTACGCCTTATTAAAGAAACGTACTGCAGCAGAAAAAACAGGAGAACAAAAAGTCACAGGTTAATTAATCCCGATATTGAACATTGAGTTAAAAAACCAATCTGTATTTTACAAGGAGTTTGTTATGTCTTTTGATTTAATCATTAAAAACGGCACCGTTATTTTAGAAAACGAAGCTCGCGTTGTAGATATCGCCGTTAAAGGCGGAAAAATTGCTGCTATCGGTCAGGATCTGGGCGATGCAATAGAAGTTATGGATGCGTCTGGTCTGGTGGTTTCGCCAGGCATGGTTGATGCGCACACCCATATTTCTGAACCGGGTCGTAGCCACTGGGAAGGTTATGAAACGGGTACTCGCGCAGCGGCAAAAGGGGGTATCACCACCATGATCGAAATGCCGCTCAACCAGCTGCCTGCAACGGTTGACCGCGCATCGATTGAACTGAAGTTTGATGCCGCTAAAGGCAAGCTGACTATCGATGCGGCGCAACTCGGTGGCCTGGTGTCTTACAACATCGACCGTCTGCATGAGCTGGATGAAGTGGGCGTTGTCGGCTTCAAATGCTTCGTTGCAACCTGTGGCGATCGCGGTATCGACAACGACTTCCGTGACGTAAACGACTGGCAGTTTTTCAAAGGCGCACAGAAGCTGGGCGAACTGGGTCAGCCAGTGCTGGTGCACTGCGAAAACGCGCTGATCTGTGACGAACTGGGCGAAGAAGCGAAACGTGAAGGTCGCGTAACCGCACATGACTATGTGGCTTCGCGTCCGGTATTTACCGAAGTGGAAGCGATTCGCCGCGTGCTGTACCTGGCGAAAGTCGCCGGTTGCCGTCTGCACGTTTGCCACATCAGCAGTCCGGAAGGTGTTGAAGAGGTGACTCGTGCGCGTCAGGAAGGCCAGGACGTTACCTGTGAATCCTGCCCGCATTACTTTGTACTGGATACCGATCAGTTCGAAGAAATCGGTACTCTGGCGAAGTGTTCACCACCGATCCGCGATCTGGAAAACCAGAAAGGCATGTGGGAAAAACTGTTTAACGGTGAAATCGACTGCCTGGTTTCCGACCACTCTCCATGCCCGCCGGAAATGAAAGCCGGTAACATCATGAAAGCATGGGGCGGTATCGCCGGTCTGCAAAGCTGCATGGACGTGATGTTCGATGAAGCAGTACAGAAACGTGGTATGTCTCTGCCGATGTTCGGCAAATTAATGGCGACTAACGCAGCAGATATTTTCGGTTTGCAGCAAAAAGGCCGGATCGCCCCAGGAAAAGATGCCGACTTCGTCTTCATTCAGCCGAATAGCAGCTATGTTCTTACCAATGACGATCTGGAATATCGCCACAAAGTCAGCCCGTATGTTGGCCGTACCATTGGCGCGCGTATCACGAAAACCCTCTTACGGGGTGATGTGATTTACGACATCGAACAGGGTTTCCCTGTTGCGCCGAAAGGTCAATTTATCCTTAAACATCAGCAGTAATCTGGCCCCTGCAATGCCCGTCCTTGCGGCGGGCATTCTCCGGTTAAGGTGTGTTTATGTTCAATTTTGCAGTGAGCCGTGAAAGCCTGTTATCAGGATTTCAGTGGTTTTTCTTTATTTTTTGCAACACGGTTGTGGTTCCTCCTACGCTACTTTCGGCTTTTCAGTTGCCGCAAAGTAGCCTGCTTACGCTCACGCAATATGCTTTTCTTGCTACCGCGCTGGCCTGTTTCGCTCAGGCGTTCTGCGGCCATCGTCGCGCTATTATGGAAGGTCCGGGCGGCCTGTGGTGGGGAACCATCCTTACTATCACCCTTGGCGAAGCATCGCGCGGGACCCCGATCAACGATATCGCTACCAGTCTGGCGGTGGGGATTGCGATTTCTGGCGTGCTGACGATGTTGATTGGTTTTAGCGGATTAGGTCATCGTCTGGCGCGGTTATTTACGCCGTCGGTGATGGTCTTGTTTATGTTGATGCTGGGCGCGCAGCTGACCACTATCTTTTTCAAAGGTATGCTCGGCCTGCCGTTTGGCATAGCCGACCCGAATTTTAAAATTCAGTTACCGCCGTTCGCGCTCTCGGTCGCGGTGATGTGCCTGGTACTGGCAATGATTATTTTTCTGCCGCAACGTTTTGCCCGTTACGGCTTACTGGTTGGTACGATAACCGGCTGGTTGTTGTGGTACTTTTGCTTTCCTTCTTCGCATTCGCTCTCCGGTGAGTTGCACTGGCAGTGGTTCCCGCTCGGCAGTGGCGGTGCTTTGTCGCCGGGGATTATTCTGACAGCGGTGATTACAGGTCTGGTAAATATCAGCAATACCTACGGTGCGATTCGTGGCACGGATGTTTTTTATCCGCAACAGGGCGCGGGGAATACGCGTTATCGTCGCAGCTTTGTGGCGACCGGATTTATGACGCTGATAACCGTGCCGCTGGCGGTAATTCCATTTTCACCGTTTGTTTCATCCATTGGTTTATTAACCCAGACTGGCGATTACACGCGGCGTTCGTTTATTTATGGCAGCGTTATTTGCCTGCTGGTGGCACTGGTTCCGGCACTCACGCGACTGTTTTGTAGTATCCCCTTACCGGTGAGTAGCGCGGTCATGCTAGTTTCTTATCTGCCTTTACTCTTTTCCGCGCTGGTATTTAGCCAACAAATAACATTTACTGCTCGCAATATTTATCGACTCGCATTGCCGTTATTTGTCGGCATATTTTTAATGGCATTACCGCCTGTGTATCTGCAAGACCTTCCATTAACGCTTCGCCCTCTGCTCAGTAACGGCTTACTGGTCGGAATTTTACTGGCTGTTCTTATGGATAATCTTATTCCGTGGGAACGTATAGAATAATTTTTTGAAAAAGGATTGATAATGAAGATTGTCATTGCGCCAGACTCGTTTAAAGAGAGCTTAAGTGCAGAAAAATGTTGTCAGGCAATTAAAGCCGGGTTTTCGACCATATTTCCCGATGCGCACTATATCTGTTTGCCGATAGCGGATGGCGGCGAAGGAACGGTGGATGCGATGGTCGCCGCGACGGGCGGCAACATTGTGACGCTTGAAGTCTGTGGACCGATGGGCGAAAAAGTGCATGCTTTTTATGGCCTTACCGGCGACGGGAAAACGGCGGTGATTGAGATGGCGGCGGCAAGTGGCCTGATGCTGGTCGCGCCTGAGAAGCGTAATCCGTTGCTGGCGTCAAGTTATGGCACTGGCGAGCTGATTCGTCATGCGCTGGATAACGGTATTCGCCATATTATTCTCGGCATTGGTGGTAGCGCGACGGTCGACGGCGGTATGGGCATGGCGCAGGCGCTTGGTGCGAGTTTCCTTGATGCCGACGGTCAGGCGCTGGCGGCTAACGGTGGCAATTTAGCGCGCGTGGCAAGCATTGAGATGGAGGAGTGCGATCCGCGTCTGGCGCACTGCCATATTGAAGTAGCGTGCGATGTAGATAATCCGTTAGTAGGGGCACGCGGTGCGGCGGCGGTGTTTGGCCCGCAAAAAGGGGCAACGCCGGAGATGGTCGAAGAACTGGAACAGGGGCTGCAAAATTACGCCCGTGTTTTACAACAGCTAACCGAAATCAACGTCTGCCAGATGGCGGGCGGCGGTGCTGCCGGAGGCATGGGAATTGCCGCAGCGGTATTCCTCAATGCGGATATTAAACCGGGTATTGAGATTGTACTGCGGGCGGTCAACCTGGAGCAGGCGGTGCAGGGCGCAGCGCTGGTGATCACCGGGGAAGGACGCATCGACTCGCAAACGGCAGGCGGTAAAGCACCGCTGGGCGTGGCGTCGGTGGCGAAGCAGTTTAATGTCCCGGTGATTGGGATTGCTGGTGTATTGGGTGATGGTGTGGAAGTGGTGCACCAGTACGGCATTGACGCGGTATTCAGCATTTTGCCACGTCTGGCACCTTTAGCCGAAGTGCTCGCCAGCGGTGAAACCAATCTCTTCAACAGTGCGCGAAATATTGCCTGCGCCATTAAAATAGGTCAGGGAATTAAAAACTGACTCTTACCTTTAAAGCGGATGCGATTTATATCGCATCTTTTTTTACCTGAATTGACTACAAAAAAAGCCACGGTATAAACCGTGGCAAAATCCAACATAGCTAAAAATAATCAGGCGAGTGGTATGACTTAAATCTCAACATCACGGTTGCAATCTTTCGAGTAAATATAGCTGAACGCTTCACCACGTCCTACGCCATAACCAGCCTGTAAGGAATAAGCGCCCATAAAGATGTAATCGCCTTTTTTCACCGGGATCCAGTTATTGTCGAGGTTATAAACCCCCTGACCGGAAAGAATATAGGCACCGTGTTCCTGGACGTGAGTTTCGATATAACCGTGGCTGGCACCTGGCGCAAAAGAGAGGATATGCATGTTCATATCAAAACCTAACTCTTTGGGCAGAAAATCCAGCAGAATAACATCGTCCATGCCTTCATAATGAATGCGTTCCAGTTCGCTGGCATTGCCAGAAACCAGCCACGGCGCATGACCTTCTACCGGAACATAGCGACGCTTATATAAAAAGATTTGGCTGTCTTCGGCCTGGGCGTTAACAAACGTCATTAAGGAGCCTGGCGGGCAATAAAGATAGCCACCTTCGCTTAAGGTAAATGTTTTCCCTTCAGCTTTGGCAGTGATATTTCCAGAGATCACATACAGGAACGTTTCAATTCCTTCACCACCGAAGCCCTGTTGGTTGCCGCCGTTTTGATGCAGTGTGACCAGATAATCAACAAAAGAGGCCCCCAGCTTTGGCGTGGAGAGGATTGTCGCGTCACAATTTTCAAAGCCCGGAATAATATTTTTTACCAGACCGTCCGGGGTTAGCAGCGCGAAATTACCGTGTTTAACAATCGCACGGTTAGCCAGTAAATCATCGCGGTAACCGGTGACGTTATTTAAATATCCCATTTATAACTCCTTATTTCTGCCAGGCAAGTTGATAAAGCATGAGTGCCAACGTTTTGACCCCTTCGGCAAGGTCGGTAATATTGGTGCGTTCCGCCGAGTTATGGCTGATCCCGTTGATGCTGGGAATGAAAATCATGCAGGTCGGCACGCGAGGCGCGAAAATTTGTGCGTCGTGCCCGGCACCACTGTGCATTACCCGGTAATTCAGTTTTTCGCTTTCACACAATTCTGTCAGGGTGACGACAAGCTCCTTGTTCATCGGCACGGGTTCTTCGTCCATCCATAAATCGATATCAATACCAATGTCCATTTCATCGCAAATCGCCCGCATGTCGTTTTCTAACTGTTGGGTAAAATCGCGCAACACGGCAGTGTCGGTATGACGACAATCAATAGTGAACGTGGTTTTACCCGGCACTACATTCACCGTATTCGGGCGCGGCTCCACCTTGCCAAAGGTCAGCACCAGCGGATCGCCCATCTTTTTCGCTTTCTCAACTGACTGATGGCAAATGCGACTGAAAGCGTAAACCGTATCACGACGATAACCCATCGGCGTGGTGCCTGCATGGTTTGATTCGCCGTTCAGCGTCACCGTGTAGCGACGTTGCCCGACAATCGCATTCACCACGCCAATTGACTGACCATTACTTTCCAGCACACAACCCTGTTCGATATGCAGTTCGACAAAGGCTTTGATGTCCAGGCGCGGAGTTAGTGGGGCGTTCGGCAGAGTAAATCCGCAAGCCTTCATTGCATCGACAAAACTATTTCCTTTGGCATCACAGATATTCCGCACGTCGTCAGGATTCGCCAGCCCAAAGATATTTTTACTGCCCCAGAAGACATACGGGAAGCGGCTGCCTTCTTCTTCCGCCATTGCCACCACTTCGACCGTACGTAACGGCGCGCCGTATTGCGTTTTCAGCCAGTCAATTGCCAGCCACGCCGCCAGCGCGCCGAATTGCCCGTCGAGGTTACCGCCGTTAACCACGGTATCAATATGCGAACCGCTCAGAATCACTTCCTGGGGGTATTCGCTGCCGTTCAGGCGGCCGTATAAATTCCCCACTTCATCGAAACGTGTTTCCAGCCCACTTGCTGCCATTCTTTTTTTAAATTGCTGCTGGGTTTCCAGCCACTCCGGCGAATAAAGTAAACGGGTCATTCCACCCGTTGGGTCAGCGCCAAAAGAGGAAAGCCAGGGCAGCGTTTCTTCTATGGCTTGACGGAAATGTGTAATCATAAGAAAGTCCTGTCTCAACAATTATTGCGCAAAGGGATTTTTCGTTTCGTATGACGTGTTATAAAGCGCGTCGGAAATTAAATACTGGTAAATATCATCAACAATTTCGATGCCTTCGACGGCGGCTTTGCGTTGTTTAATATCCTGATCCTGTCCGGGATAATAAACCTGGTTAAAACCGGGCGCGGGGGTTATGGCATTTAATTCGCGCATGGTCTGGCTAAGATGTTGACGGAATAATTCGCTGGAGGAGAAAAAGTTCGGGTTAATAACTACATGTAATTGCCCCAAATTACGCCCGGCGTGTAAATCGTCATACATCGAACTAACCTGTCGCCCGAACGGTAAGCCGAGTAAGACGCCTGAGAGGACGTCAATCATCATCATAAGGCCATAACCTTTCGGTCCGGCAGCCGGGAGCAGGGCGTTAACCGCGAAGGGATCGGTTGTTGGTGCACCGTTTTTATCGACCGCCCAGGTATCCGGGATAGACATATTGCGCGAGCGGGCGTCGAGCACTTTTCCCCATGCCTGTACGGTAGTCGCCATATCAAAAGTAAGAATCTCGTCGCCTTCTCCCGGCGCGGCAAAGGCCAGTGGGTTAGTACCGTAGTAAATTTCCGCGCCGCCAAACGGCACCACCATTGGATCGGACTGGCACATCGAAATGCCAATTAACCTGGCGCGGGCTGCCTGCTGTACAAAATAAGAGATTGCGCCGCTGTGACCCATCCGGCTGATACCGACCACCGCAACGCCATTTTGCTGGGCAGTTTTGATGGCATGTTCCATGCCCATTTTCGCCGCGACCTGTCCGGCGGCATTGTCGGCATGTAAAATTGCCGAGCACGGTCCGGTTTCTTCAAGACGAAACTCTGGTTCGCGGTTGGTGCCGCCTTTTGATATGCGCTCTGCGTAGTATTCAACGCGCACCGCGCCATGAGAGTGGATCCCTCTGGCATCGGCGTAAACCAATACTTCAGCCACGGTTGCAGCGTGCTCACGTTTTAACCCAGCCTGGCAGAGTTTATTCTCGATTAGCTGGTGGAGTGTTTCCCGACTGATTTTCATCTGTCTTCCTTTTTAACGACGGTGTGAAGCATGACTGCAATTAACATACAGGGAAAATATCTGGATTATGTGATCCAGACAGGCAAAAAAATATAGTTAGAATTTATTTGATAATCCGCTCGCTTTTAACCTGGTTTTTAAAACAACCATGCTTATTAAAAAATAATGCGTAATAGTCTGGCGGTTATTTGAATTCTTTTGTTAATAATGTCTGTGTGATATTCATCACCTTATTTACTCGTTGTCATCGATACCGTAATCGCCACATTAACACTGCTCGTGCAATTGCCATGGGTGCAATTTTTAAGGAGTTGTTATGATCCACGCCTTTATTAAAAAAGGGTGTTTTCAGGATTCAGTCAGTTTAATGATTATTTCACGAAAACTCAGCGAATCAGAAAATGTTGATGATGTTTCCGTAATGATGGGTACGCCCGCCAATAAAGCGTTATTAGAGACTACAGGTTTCTGGCATGACGATTTTAATCACGCCACGCCGAACGATATTTGCGTGGCGATTCGTAGCGAAGCGGCGGATGCAGGTATCGCGCAGGCGATTATGCGGCAGCTTGAAGAGGCGCTAAAACAACTGGCACAGGGTACAGGCAGCAGCCAGGCGTTGACGCAGGTACGTCGCTGGGACAGTGCCAGTCAGAAATTACCCAATGCCAATCTGGCGCTGATTTCAGTGGCTGGCGAGTATGCGGCGGAACTGGCGAACCAGGCGCTGGATCGCAACCTCAACGTGATGATGTTCTCCGATAACGTCACGCTGGAAGATGAAATCCAACTTAAAACCCGCGCGCGGGAAAAAGGTTTGCTGGTGATGGGGCCGGACTGCGGTACATCGATGATTGCCGCCACGCCGCTGGCTTTTGCTAACGTGATGCCGGAAGGCAACATTGGCGTCATTGGCGCTTCCGGTACCGGGATTCAGGAACTGTGTTCGCAGATTGCACTGGCAGGTGAGGGAATTACTCACGCGATTGGTCTTGGCGGGCGCGACCTCAGCCGTGACGTGGGCGGCATCAGTGCGCTAACGGCGCTGGAAATGTTAAGCGCCGATGCGAAAAGCGAAGTGCTGGCGTTTGTTTCAAAACCGCCTGCCGAAGCTGTGCGTCTGAAAATTGTTAATGCCATGAAAGCAACCGGCAAACCGACGGTGGCGCTGTTTTTAGGTTATACCCCGGCGGTGGCCCGCGACGAAAATGTCTGGTTTGCCTCCTCGCTGGATGAGGCCGCGCGTCTGGCTTGCCTGCTTTCACGCATTACGGCGCGACGTAACGCAATAGCACCTGTCAGCAGCGGACTTATTTGCGGCTTGTATACCGGCGGTACGCTGGCCGCCGAAGCGGCGGGATTACTTGCCAGGCATCTTGGCGTGGTAGCCGACGATGCGCATCATCACGGCATGATGCTGGACGCCGATGGTCACCAGATCATTGACCTCGGCGATGATTTCTACACCGTCGGGCGTCCCCATCCGATGATTGACCCAACCTTACGCAACCAGTTAATTGCCGATCTCGGCGCTAAACCGCAAGTGCGCGTATTGCTGCTTGATGTGGTGATTGGCTTCGGTGCGACCACCGATCCTGCAGCCTCGCTGGTAAGCGCCTGGCAAAAAGCCTGTGCCGCGCGTTCAGACAATCAACCACTGTATGCCATTGCCACAGTGACAGGCACTGAACGTGACCCGCAATGCCGCTCGCAACAAATCGCCACGCTGGAAGATGCGGGGATCGCGGTAGTGAGTTCGCTGCCAGAAGCCACCTTGCTGGCGGCGGCGTTAATTCATCCGCTCTCGCCTGCCACACAGCAACACACACCGTCACTACTGGAAAACGTCGCCGTGATTAACATCGGGTTACGCAGCTTTGCGCTGGAACTACAAAGCGCCAGCAAACCGGTTGTGCATTACCAATGGTCACCAGTCGCTGGCGGCAATAAAAAACTGGCTCGTTTATTAGAACGTTTGCAATAAGGGGTTCCCATGTTTACATCAGTGGCGCAAGCCAATGCTGCGGTTATCGAACAAATTCGTCGCGCTCGTCCACACTGGCTGGATGTGCAACCGGCTTCTTCACTCATTAATGAATTAAATCAGGGTAAAACACTGCTTCACGCCGGGTCGCCGATGCGCTGGCAGGAGATGACCGGACCCATGAAAGGGGCATGTGTGGGCGCATGTCTGTTTGAAGGCTGGGCGAAAGATGAAGCGCAGGCACTGGCAATGCTGGAGCAGGGGGAAGTGAACTTCATTCCTTGTCACCATGTGAATGCTGTCGGGCCAATGGGCGGCATTACTTCTGCCAGTATGCCGATGCTGGTGGTCGAGAACGTGACCGACGGCAATCGGGCGTACTGCAACCTCAATGAAGGTATCGGTAAAGTGATGCGTTTTGGCGCTTACGGCGAAGATGTCCTGACTCGCCATCGCTGGATGCGCGATGTGTTAATGCCAGTATTAAGCGCGGCGCTGGGGCGCATGGAGCGCGGTATCGATCTCACCGCGATGATGGCGCAGGGCATTACCATGGGCGATGAGTTTCATCAGCGCAATATTGCTTCCTCAGCACTGTTAATGCGTGCGCTGGCCCCACAAATTGCTCGCCTCGATCATGATAAACAACACATCGCGGAAGTGATGGATTTCCTCAGCGTGACCGATCAGTTCTTCCTTAACCTCGCGATGGCTTACTGCAAGGCGGCGATGGATGCTGGTGCGATGATCCGCGCAGGCAGCATCGTCACGGCTATGACCCGCAACGGCAATATGTTCGGGATTCGGGTCAGCGGGCTGGGCGAACGCTGGTTTACTGCGCCTGTAAACACTCCCCAAGGTCTATTTTTCACCGGCTTCTCGCAGGAGCAGGCGAACCCGGATATGGGCGATAGCGCGATTACCGAAACCTTTGGTATCGGTGGTGCGGCAATGATCGCCGCCCCTGGCGTAACACGCTTTGTCGGTGCGGGTGGTATGGAAGCAGCCAGAGCAGTATCTGAAGAGATGGCAGAAATCTTCCTTGAGCGCAATATGCAGTTGCAGATCCCTGGCTGGGATTTCCAGGGCGCGTGTCTGGGGCTGGATATTCGTCGCGTGGTAGAAACCGGTATTACACCACTCATCAATACGGGTATCGCCCATAAAGAGGCGGGGATCGGGCAGATTGGTGCAGGCACTGTGCGGGCACCGCTGGCGTGCTTTGAACAGGCGCTGGAAGCTCTGGCTGAAAGCATGGGGATTGGTTGAGGAACGCGCAATGACGATCATCCATCCTCTGCTTGCCAGTCGTAGTGCACCTGACTATCGCCAGTCCTGGCGGTTAGCGGGCATCTGGCGGCGGGCGATTAATCTGCTGACAGAAAGCGGCAAACTGTTAACGCTACATCGTCAGGGAAGTGGTTTCGGTCCCGGAGGATGGGTGCTTCGCCGCGCACAATTCGATGCGTTATGCGGTGGATTATGCGGCAATGAACGACCGCAGGTTATGGCTCAAGGGATTCGCCTCGGGCGTTTCACGGTTAAACAGCCACAGCGTTATTGTTTGCTGCGTATTACGCCGCCTGCGCATCCTCAACCGCTTGCAGCGGCATGGATGCAACGCGCGGAGGAAACCGGGCTTTTCGGGCCACTGGCGTTGGCGGCAGGCGATCCGCTGCCTGCTGAATTACGCCAGTTTCGTCACTGTTTTCAGGCCGCGCTCAATGGCGTTAAGACCGACTGGCGGCACTGGCTGGGTAAAGGCCCCGGATTAACGCCGAGTCATGATGACACGTTGAGCGGAATGCTGCTGGCAGCCTGGTATTATGGCGCTTTAGATGCGCGCTCCGGTCGCCCGTTTTTTGCCTGTTCCGACAATCTTCAACTCGTTACCACGGCGGTGAGCGTTAATTATTTACGTTACGCCGCGCAAGGATATTTCGCCTCGCCACTCCTGCACTTTGTTCATGCTCTGAGTTGCCCGAAACGTACCGCTGTGGCGATTGATTCGCTGCTGGCGCTGGGGCATACGTCAGGGGCAGATACGCTGCTGGGGTTCTGGCTTGGTCAACAATTATTACAAGGAACACCATGAAAACACTGGTTGTGGCTCTTGGGGGCAACGCCTTACTCCAGCGCGGCGAAGCGCTGACGGCAGAAAATCAATATCGCAACATTGCCAGTGCTGTACCCGCACTGGCGCGCCTGGCCCGTTCTTATCGGCTGGCGATTGTTCACGGCAACGGGCCACAGGTGGGGCTGCTGGCGTTACAGAATCTGGCGTGGAAAGAGGTAGAACCGTATCCGCTGGATGTGCTGGTGGCGGAAAGCCAGGGCATGATTGGCTATATGCTGGCGCAGAGTTTGAGCGCGCAGCCGCAGATGCCGCCTGTCACGACGGTGCTGACGCGCATTGAAGTTTCGCCTGATGATCCGGCGTTTTTGCAGCCAGAGAAGTTTATCGGTCCGGTTTATCAGCCAGAAGAACAAGAGGCACTGGAAGCGGCTTATGGCTGGCAGATGAAACGTGATGGTAAATATTTACGCCGGGTGGTGGCGTCTCCGCAACCGCGTATAATTCTCGACAGTGAAGCCATCGAGTTGTTGCTCAAAGAGGGGCATGTGGTGATTTGCAGTGGCGGCGGCGGTGTTCCGGTGACGGATGACGGAGCAGGGAGTGAAGCGGTGATTGATAAAGATCTCGCCGCGGCGTTGCTTGCCGAGCAGATTAATGCCGATGGACTGGTGATCCTCACCGATGCTGACGCGGTTTATGAAAACTGGGGAACGCCGCAGCAACGCGCCATTCGCCATGCCACACCGGATGAGTTAGCGCCATTTGCCAAAGCCGATGGGGCGATGGGACCGAAGGTGACGGCGGTAAGTGGCTATGTCAGAAGCCGTGGTAAACCTGCGTGGATTGGGGCGTTATCGCGGATTGAAGAGACGCTGGCGGGCGAAGCGGGGACCTGTATTTCGCTGTCGTGATGGGAGCATCCAGCATATGGCACACCATGCCTGATGCGACGCTTGACGCGTCTTATCAGGCCTACAATGGGTACCGGATTGGTAGTCGGATAAGGCGTTCACGCCGCATCCGGTAATCGGCGCACCATGCCTGATGCGACGCTTGACGCGTCTTATCAGGCCTACAATGGGTACCGG
>NZ_JABWMS020000054.1:0-31500 GCF_013369155.2 Escherichia sp. 94.0001
CCTGTGACCCCATCATTATGAGTGATGTGCTCTAACCAACTGAGCTACGTAGCCATCTTTTTTTTCGCGATACCTTATCGGCGTTGCGGGGCGCATTATGCGTATAGAGCCTTGCAGCGTCAACCTCTTTTTCAAGGAAAATTGCTCTAAAGTGACTGTTTGGTTAGGTTGCGAACAGCGTGGCGCTATATTCGTCAATTATTGTTTACTTTGTGTTTTTTCCCCACCCTACAGCCATTCTTTTGTCATACAGGATGAAATTCGGAATTCAACAATAGTGGTAGGAAATTAATCTATGAAATACTGGCCCGTTGCAACAGGACAGGGCAGGGATCGCTACGCCTGCATCTCTGCTACCACTTCAGGCGATTTATTGAGGGAATACTATGCTGCGTTTTATGACGGCGCTGATGGGTGCGTTATTACTTATGCAATCTGCGTTTGCCGATACGGTCAAACCGGAAATCGGTAAATATGTTTTTGGCTATCGTGGGCAGGAAGGCGCAGTGGTGTGGATGATGCGGATAGGGCCGAAAGCCTCTAATGAAGCCCTCATTCAGGTATCGCATGTTGATAATGACATCGATGGCCAGATTTTTCGCTGTAAAGTGAAAGCATTACAGGAAGGTGAAAAATCCTATATCGCCGTAATTAAGGGCAAATCTTTTGAGTTATTACGCCTGAAAGAGGGGAATGGCAGCCTGCATATTCCGGATGAGCAGGCGACCTGGTCGGTGGCCTACAGTGATGAGTTGTCAAACAGTGATGTGGCAAACCCGGAACATTTCCTTACCGCGTATCAGAATCAACAAGCACATCAATAACTGAAACTGCCCCAGATTTCTCCGGGGCAGTACCACATTTCTTACTTATAGGCCGACTGGTGAACGCCAACCGCACGACCAGACGGATCGTCCATTTTCTTGAACGCCTCATCCCATTCAATCGCTTTAGCGGAAGAACACGCGACGGACGGGCCGCCCGGTACACACTCAGCGGCGCTCGGTAGCGGGAACAGTTCTTCAAAGATCTCCCGATACAGATACGCTTCTTTTGAGGTCGGCGTGTTGTACGGGAAGCGGAAACGGGCAGTTTCGAGTTGTTGATCAGAAACCTGCTGCGCAGCCACTTCTTTCAGAGTGTCTATCCAACTGTAACCGACGCCATCGGAAAACTGCTCTTTCTGCCGCCAGGCCACACTTGCAGGCAGGTACGACTCAAAACATTCACGCAGGATGTGTTTTTCCATCTTGCCGTTACCGCACATTTTATCCTGGGGGTTAATACGCATTGCCACGTCGAGGAATTTCTTGTCGAGGAACGGAACGCGCGCTTCCACGCCCCAGGCGGACATCGCTTTGTTGGCGCGCGCGCAGTCATACATATGCAGGGCCAGCAGTTTGCGCACCGTCTCTTCATGCAGTTCTTTGGCATTCGGTGCTTTGTGGAAGTAAAGATAACCGCCGAACACTTCATCAGAACCTTCACCGGACAGCACCATTTTAATGCCCATCGCCTTGATCTTACGCGACATTAAATACATCGGTGTTGAAGCGCGAATAGTGGTCACATCATAGGTTTCAATGTGGTAAATCACGTCGCGGATGGCGTCCAGACCTTCCTGTACAGTGAAGTGAATTTCATGATGCACAGTGCCCAGATGGTTTGCCACTTCCTGGGCTGCCTTCAGATCCGGTGAACCCGGCAGACCTACAGCAAAGGAGTGCAGCTGCGGCCACCAGGCTTCAGAGCGTTCCTGATCTTCCACGCGACGGGCGGCGTATTTCTTGGTGATCGCGGAAATAATTGAGGAATCCAGACCACCAGAAAGCAACACACCGTAAGGCACATCAGACATCAGATGGCTTTTAACGGAATCTTCCAGTGCCTGACGCAGCTCGTTTTTGTCGGTCACGTTATCTTTCACCGCATCGTAGTCGAACCAGTCGCGGTGATAATAAGAACGGATTTCGCCGTCCTGACTCCACAAATAGCTCCCCGCCGGGAACTCTTTAATCGTGCGGCATACCGGCACCAGGGCTTTCATTTCTGAGGCCACATACAGCTGACCATGTTCGTCATAGCCCATATACAGTGGGATGATCCCCAGATGGTCGCGACCAATCAGATACGCATCTTTTTCGCTGTCGTACAGGGCAAAAGCGAACATGCCCTGCAAATCGTCGAGAAATTCCGGCCCTTTTTCCTGATACAGCGCGAGGATTACTTCACAGTCAGACCCAGTCTGGAACTGGTAACGATCGCCATATTCAGCGCGCAATGCCTGGTGGTTGTAGATTTCACCGTTTACTGCCAGCACATGAGTTTTTTGTTGGTTGTAGAGAGGTTGCGCCCCCGCGTTAACGTCAACAATGGACAGACGTTCGTGGGCGAGAATGGCGTTATCGCTGGCATAAATACCGGACCAGTCCGGGCCACGATGACGCATCAGGCGTGACAGCTCGAGTGCTTTCTTACGCAGCTCAACTGCGTCTGTTTTGATATCGAATACGCCAAAAATTGAACACATAACCTTCTCCGTTAACCTGGTATTTGTTGCTTGTTGTGTTTGCTTGTTTAAAAAAATGCCGCAAAGCAGCACTGTGCGCAAGCGATTTGGCAGGGGGGGAATAAAAAACGTAATGGTGATTGCTGATTGATGAAAAAGAGGAGGGTTTGGGGGTGTATTTATTGATGAATCGATATTTTTTGGCGGGTTTTATTGAATGGGCGAATTTTAATGATGGGTAAAAATAAGAAACCACGCCCTGAGGCGTGGTTGCTATTCAGATAACGTCGATTTCAGCGACTGACGGGTAAATCCAGCTTGGGCGGAACGGCATACTGTCGATATCGTCGAGCGATGAAACACCAGAAAGCACCAGAATCGTCTCCAGACCGGCCTGGAAGCCCGCCAGAATGTCGGTGCGCAAGTTATCGCCGACAATCACCGTTTCTTCCGAATGCGCCTGCATTTTGTTTAATGCTGCGCGGATGATCCACGGACTCGGCTTACCAACATAGAACGGTTTACGTCCGGAGATTTTTTCGATCCCCGCGCATAGCGCGCCACAGGCCGGATAAAAACCGCGCCCGTGGGTGTCCGGGTTGGTGGCGATAAAGCGTGCACCGTTAGCGACGAAATAGGCTGCTTTATGCATCATGTCCCAGTTATAGGAACGCGTTTCGCCAACAATCACAAAATCAGGGTTCACATCGGTAATAGTGAAACCGGCTTTGTACAGTTCATGAATCAGTGCGCCTTCGCCCACCACATACGCTTTCTTGCCTTCCTGGCGACGCAGGAAATCGGCGGTCGCCATCGCGGAGGTATAAAACACGCTGTCCGGCACATCGACACCCGCAGTGGCAAAGCGGTTCGCCAGATCTTGCCCGGTCTGCGAAGGATAGTTGGTCAGCAACACCAGCGGCAGGCCTTTATCCATAATCCCGTGCAAAAATTCCGCTGCACCCGGTACGGCGACGTTATCGTGCATCAGCACGCCGTCGATATCGCAAATTACATTTTTAATGGTCATGGACTACCCAGAATATTGACAACAATAAGCGCCACTATAAAAGCACATTAATTTTCCAGCAAATGCTGGAGCAAAATACCGTTGAGCATGGCGCGTTTTACCAGCGCAAAAGCGCCGATTGCCGAGCGGTGATCCAGCTCAGAACGTACCACCGGCAGATTAGTACGAAACGCCTTCAGCGCCTGGGTATTAATGCAGCTTTCAATAGCAGGGAGCAGCACTTTATCGGCTTCGGTGATTTCACCGGCAATAACAATTTTTTGCGGATTAAATAAGTTGATAGCAATGGCGATGGTTTTGCCCAGATGACGACCGACATACTCAATCACTTCCGACGCCAGGCTATCGCCTTTGTTCGCGGCTTTGCAGATAGTTTTGATGGTGCAGTCGTCCAGTGGCACACGGCTCTGGTAGCCCTGCTTTAACAGATTCAACACCCGTTGTTCAATGGCAGCGTTGGCGGCGATAGTTTCCAGGCAGCCAAAGTTGCCGCAGTGGCAGCGTTCACCCAGCGGTTCGACCTGAATATGGCCAATTTCACCGACGTTGCCGTTGCGGCCAATAAAAATGCGCCCATTAGAGATAATCCCGGCCCCGGTCCCGCGATGGACACGCACCAGAATGGAATCTTCGCAATCCTGACTTGCACCGAAGTAGTGCTCTGCCAGTGCCAGACTACGGATATCGTGACCGACGAAACAGGTCACTTTAAAACGCTCTTCCAGTGCTTCTACCAGTCCCCAGTTTTCCACCTGAATATGCGGCATGTAATGAATTTTGCCGCTGTCCGGGTCAACAAGCCCTGGCAGGATCACGGAAATGGCGATCAGCTCGCGCAGTTTGCGCTGGTAGCTATCAATAAACTGAGCAATGGCATTCAGCAGGGCATGTTCCAGCGTCTGCTGCGTGCGTTCAGGCAACGGGTAATGTTCTTCTGCCAACACTTTGCTGCTGAGATCAAACAGGGTGATGGTGGCATCGTGACGACCAAGCCGTACGCCGATTGCGTGGAAATTGCGGGTTTCGGTGACGATAGAGATAGCGCGGCGGCCCCCGGTGGAGGCCTGCTGATCAACTTCTTTAATCAGCCCGCGTTCGATAAGCTGACGCGTAATTTTTGTTACGCTGGCGGGGGCAAGCTGGCTTTGCTCGGCAATCTGAATCCGCGAGATTGGCCCGTACTGGTCAATCAGGCGATAAACCGCCGCGCTGTTAAGCTGTTTTACGAGATCAACATTACCTATCTGAGCTTGTCCGCCTGGTGTCATACTTTCTCTTATTGAGTTACGACCTCGTTACCGTTAACGATGGTCTTGGTGATTTTAAAATCAGGTGTGAATGCAGTCAGGTTGGCTACTTTACCTGCGGCGAGTGTACCGAGACGTTTCTCAACGCCAATCGCACGCGCCGGATAGAGCGTCGCCATACGCAGCACTTCATCCAGTGCGATACCACAATGTTCGACCAGATTACGCACGCCTTCAATCATGGTTAAGGATGAACCGCTTAACGTACCGTTCTCATCCACACAAAGTCCGTTACGGTAGTATATTGTTTTACCCGCAAAAATGAACTGTTCAATGTTGGCACCTGCTGGTGCGGTGGCGTCGGTAACCAGGCACAGTTTGTCGCCTTTCAGACGTTTAGCGTTGCGAATGTTGGCGTAATCAACATGCAGGCCATCAGCGATAATACCGCAATAAATGTCAGCTTCGTCGAGAATCGCGCCCGCCAGGCCCGGTTCACGACCGGTAATATACGGCATCGCGTTGTACAGATGAGTGGCAAAGGTAATCCCCGCGCGGAAACCGGCTTTTGCTTCTTTCAACGTCGCGTTGGAGTGACCGGCAGAAACCACAATCCCGGCATTTGCCAGTTTACTGATCACTTCCGCAGGAACCATTTCCGGTGCCAGCGTCACTTTGGTAATGACGTCGGCGTTCTCACACAGGAAATCGACCAGCGCGGCATCAGGCTTACGCACAAAATTCGGATTATGGGTGCCTTTTTTTACCAGATTCAGCCACGGACCTTCCAGATGCAGACCTAACGCCTGATTCGGATGTTTTGCCAGGTACTCGCGCATAACGCGCACGCCCTGTTTCATCAGCTCGTCGCTGGTGGTGATAAGCGTCGGCAAATAGTTAGTACAGCCTGATTTCTCATTGGCTTTCTGCATGATTTCCAGCGTTTCTACGCTGACCGCTTCAGCAGTATCGTTAAACTGCACGCCGCCGCAGCCGTTTAACTGCACATCGATAAAACCGGGGGAGAGAATGGCCCCGTTCAGTGAACGTTGTTCGATCTCTGGCGGCAGTTCCGCTACCGGACAGACGCTTTTAATCAGGCCATCAGCGATAACAACCGCGTGGTCATCAAGAAATTCGTGGCCGGTAAAGATTCGGCCCTGGGTTAATGCATACATTCTGACCCCCGATTTAAAAAAAATATTGCCCTGAGCAAGGTGTCAGGGCAGGGATAACAATTACAGACCTTTGATATTTTCTGCTTCTAATTCATTGAAATATCTTAAAGTCTTAACTTTCAACTCCATGGTGGAAGGTTCATCGCACACCATGATCGCTTTTGGATGCAGTTGCAGACAGCTGATGGTCCACATGTGGTTCACGCAACCTTCAACTGCAGCCTGCAGTGCCAGTGCTTTCTGGCTACCCAGCACCAGAATCATCACTTCTTCGGCATCCAGCAATGTACCAACACCGACAGTCAGGGCATATTTTGGCACTTGATTGACATCGTTATCAAAGAAACGAGAGTTCGCGACGCGAGTGTCATGAGTCAGGGTTTTGATACGAGTACGAGAAGCCAGAGAAGACGCTGGTTCGTTAAATGCAATATGACCGTCGTTACCTACACCGCCCATAAACAGATGGATTTTTCCGTAAGAACGGATTTTTTCTTCATACTGGCGGCACTCGGCGTCGATATCCGGGGCGTTGCCGTTGAGAAGATTGATGTTTTCTGCTGGAATATCAACGTGATCGAAGAAGTTACGGTGCATAAAGCTGTAGTAGCTTTCCGGATGCTCTTTCGGCAGACCGACATATTCGTCCATGTTGAAGGTGACAACGTGCTTAAAGCTGACCTGGCCTGCTTTATGCATTTCGACTAACGCTTTATAGGTGGTCATCGGCGTGCCGCCAGTCGGCAGGCCCAGAACAAACGGACGATCAGCAGTCGGTTTGAACGCATTGATACGATTGACGATATGGCGAGCAGCCCATTTGCCGACCTGTTCAGCGGTAGTCAGGGGGATCAGTCTCATTATTCACCTCAATAAGTAAAATGTAAGCCGTTGGCGGATTAGGCATCTTTAAGCGTAACCTGGATTTGCGCAGACAGGCGTCAATCCGACCTGATTTTTTGAATGATAAAATAAGTTTTCTGGTTTAGCCAGTAAAAGGGAGTGATGATAACGATATTTGGTGACAAAACTCACAAAAGACACGCGTTTAATTTGCGATACGAATTAAATTTTCACACACTCTGTAGCAGATGATCTAACAATCTGATTACAGAACATCGGCAGTACAATTTGCAGCAAAATAAAAATACGGCTTTAAACGAGCCAAATAGGGTTCTCGTAGGGGGAATAAGATGAATATTTTAGGTTTTTTCCAGCGACTCGGTAGGGCGTTACAGCTCCCTATCGCGGTGCTGCCGGTGGCGGCGCTGTTGCTGCGATTCGGTCAGCCAGATTTACTTAACGTTGCGTTTATTGCCCAGGCGGGCGGTGCGATTTTTGATAACCTTGCATTAATCTTCGCCATCGGTGTGGCATCCAGCTGGTCGAAAGACAGCGCAGGTGCGGCGGCGCTGGCGGGTGCGGTCGGTTACTTTGTGTTAACCAAAGCGATGGTGACCATCAACCCAGAAATTAACATGGGTGTACTGGCGGGTATCATTACCGGTCTGGTCGGTGGTGCTGCCTATAACCGTTGGTCCGATATTAAACTGCCGGACTTCCTGAGCTTCTTCGGCGGCAAACGTTTTGTGCCGATCGCCACCGGCTTCTTCTGCCTGGTGCTGGCGGCCATTTTTGGTTACGTCTGGCCACCGGTACAGCACGCTATCCATGCAGGCGGCGAATGGATCGTTTCTGCGGGCGCGCTGGGTTCCGGTATCTTTGGTTTCATCAACCGTCTGCTGATCCCAACCGGTCTGCATCAGGTGCTGAACACCATCGCCTGGTTCCAGATTGGTGAATTCACCAACGCGGCGGGTACGGTTTTCCACGGCGACATTAACCGCTTCTATGCCGGTGACGGCACCGCGGGGATGTTCATGTCCGGCTTCTTCCCGATTATGATGTTCGGTCTGCCGGGCGCGGCGCTGGCGATGTACTTCGCAGCACCGAAAGAGCGTCGTCCGATGGTTGGCGGTATGCTGCTTTCTGTTGCTGTTACTGCGTTCCTGACCGGTGTGACTGAGCCGCTGGAATTCCTGTTCATGTTCCTTGCACCGCTGCTGTACCTCCTGCACGCACTGCTGACGGGTATCAGCCTGTTTGTGGCAACGCTGCTGGGTATCCATGCTGGCTTCTCCTTCTCTGCGGGGGCTATCGACTACGCGTTGATGTATAACCTGCCGGCCGCCAGCCAGAACGTCTGGATGCTGCTGGTGATGGGGGTTGTGTTCTTCGCTATCTACTTCGTGGTGTTCAGTGTGGTTATCCGCATGTTCAATCTGAAAACGCCGGGTCGCGAAGATAAAGAAGACGAGATCGTTACTGAAGAAGCCAACAGCAACACTGAAGAAGGTCTCAATCAACTGGCGACCAACTATATTGCTGCGGTTGGCGGCACTGACAACCTGAAAGCCATTGACGCCTGTATTACTCGTCTGCGCCTGACGGTGGCTGACTCAGCTCGCGTCAACGATGCGATGTGTAAACGCCTTGGTGCTTCTGGGGTGGTAAAACTGAACAAACAAACCATTCAGGTGATTGTCGGCGCGAAAGCGGAATCCATCGGCGATGCGATGAAGAAAGTCGTTGCCCGTGGTCCGGTAGCAGCAGCGTCAGCTGAAGCAACTCCAGCAACTGCCGCGCCTGTAGCAAAACCGCAGGCTGTACCAAACGCGGTGTCTGTCGCGGAGCTGGTATCGCCGATTACCGGTGATGTTGTGGTGCTGGATCAGGTTCCTGACGAAGCATTTGCCAGCAAAGCGGTGGGTGACGGTGTGGCGGTGAAACCGACAGATAAAATCGTCGTATCGCCAGCCGCAGGGACAATCGTGAAAATCTTCAACACCAATCACGCGTTCTGCCTGGAAACCGAAAAAGGCGCTGAGATTGTCGTCCATATGGGTATCGACACCGTAGCGCTGGAAGGCAAAGGCTTTAAACGTCTGGTGGAAGAGGGGGCGCAAGTAAGCGCAGGGCAACCGATTCTGGAAATGGACCTGGATTACCTGAACGCAAACGCCCGCTCAATGATTAGCCCGGTGGTTTGCAGCAATATCGACGATTTCAGCGGCCTTATCATTAAAGCTCAGGGCCATGTTGTGGCGGGTCAAACGCCGTTGTATGAAATTAAAAAGTAATCTGCTTCATGCCTGATGCGACGCTTAAGCGTCGCATCCAACAATGACGCAGGACTGGCAAAAGCGGTGGAGATCTTCTCTGCCGCTTTTTTTTTCATCATTCATCCCCATAATCGCAGTGAGTTTTTCGATTTTCTCTAACTAACAGTTGTCAGCCTGTCCCGCTTATAAGATCATACGCCGTTATACGTTGTTTACGCTTTGAGGAATCCGCGATGAGTGAGGCAGAAGCCCGCCCGACTAACTTTATTCGTCAGATCATCGATGAAGATCTGGCCAGTGGTAAGCACACCACAGTACACACCCGTTTCCCGCCGGAGCCGAATGGCTATCTGCATATTGGCCATGCGAAATCTATCTGCCTGAACTTCGGGATCGCCCAGGACTATAAAGGCCAGTGCAACCTGCGTTTCGACGACACTAACCCGGTAAAAGAAGATATCGAGTATGTTGAGTCGATCAAAAACGACGTTGAGTGGTTAGGTTTTCACTGGTCTGGTAACGTCCGTTACTCCTCCGATTATTTTGATCAGCTCCACGCCTATGCGATCGAACTGATCAATAAAGGCCTGGCGTATGTTGATGAACTGACACCGGAACAGATCCGCGAATACCGTGGCACCCTGACACAGCCGGGTAAAAACAGCCCGTACCGCGACCGCAGCGTTGAAGAGAACCTGGCGCTGTTCGAAAAAATGCGTACCGGTGGTTTTGAAGAAGGTAAAGCCTGCCTGCGTGCGAAAATCGACATGGCGTCGCCATTTATCGTAATGCGCGATCCGGTGCTGTACCGCATTAAATTTGCTGAACACCACCAGACTGGCAACAAGTGGTGCATCTACCCGATGTACGACTTCACCCATTGCATCAGCGATGCGCTGGAAGGTATTACGCACTCTCTGTGTACGCTGGAATTCCAGGACAACCGTCGCCTGTACGACTGGGTGCTGGACAACATCACCATTCCTGTTCACCCGCGCCAGTACGAATTCTCGCGCCTGAATCTGGAATATACTGTGATGTCCAAGCGTAAGCTGAACCTGCTGGTGACCGACAAGCACGTTGAAGGCTGGGATGATCCGCGTATGCCGACCATTTCCGGTCTGCGTCGTCGTGGTTACACTGCGGCTTCTATTCGTGAGTTCTGCAAACGCATTGGCGTGACCAAGCAGGACAACACCATTGAGATGGCGTCGCTGGAATCCTGCATTCGTGAAGATCTCAACGAAAACGCCCCGCGCGCAATGGCGGTTATCGATCCGGTGAAACTGGTTATCGAAAACTATCAGGGCGAAGGCGAAATGGTCACTATGCCGAACCATCCGAACAAACCGGAAATGGGCAGCCGTCAGGTGCCATTCAGCGGTGAGATTTGGATCGATCGCGCCGATTTCCGCGAAGAAGCTAACAAGCAGTACAAACGTCTGGTGCTGGGTAAAGAAGTGCGTCTGCGTAATGCTTACGTTATTAAGGCAGAACGCGTGGAGAAAGATGCCGAAGGCAATATCACCACTATCTTCTGTACTTATGATGCTGACACCTTAAGCAAAGATCCGGCAGATGGTCGTAAAGTGAAAGGCGTTATTCACTGGGTGAGCGCGGCACATGCGCTGCCGGTTGAAATCCGCCTGTACGATCGTCTGTTCAGCGTGCCGAACCCAGGTGCTGCGGATGATTTCCTGTCGGTGATTAACCCGGAATCGCTGGTGATCAAACAGGGCTTTGCTGAACCGTCGCTGAAAGACGCGGTAGCGGGCAAAGCATTCCAGTTTGAGCGTGAAGGTTATTTCTGCCTCGACAGCCGCCATTCTACGGCGGAAAAACCGGTATTTAACCGCACCGTTGGGCTGCGTGATACCTGGGCGAAAGTAGGCGAGTAATTTTAAGTTCTACCAGGCCGGGTGAGGCGTTTACGCCGCATCCGGCAAGAAACATAGAAACAGTTTCAAACGCTAAATTGCCTGATGCGCTACGCTTATCAGGCCTACATGATCTCTGCCATATATTGAATTTGCGTGCTTTTGTAGGCCGGATAAGGCGTTCACGCCGCATCCGGCAAGAAATATGCAAACAATCCGAAACGCCGCGCTCTGCGGCGTTTTTTTTGCTTTTCTTCGCGAATTAATTCCGCTTCGCAATTTATCCATAAAAAAAATTTAAAATCACAAACCATAATTAAATAAAATGTAACCGTTTTCATCTTGCTGGAAATTCACGCTTTTATTCTTCTGCAAGCCTTTCAACTGCAAACTTAAGCCTTGTAACAAAAATCATCAAAATATGTGCGGTTGCTCATGTTCTTACATTCTGGTTACAGAAAGAGATTGATAATTCGCGTCGCGAAAAATAGTCTGTTCCTGTAGTCAGCGAGACTTTTCTCAACGCTACTTTTTTAATTTTTATTTTTTTCGCTGTTCACCTTTGGTGCAGCAATTTATACGTCAAAGAGGATTAACCCATGCGTACGTTTAGTGGCAAACGTAGTACGCTGGCGCTGGCTATCGCCGGTGTTACAGCAATGTCGGGCTTTATGGCAATGCCGGAGGCTCGCGCCGAAGGATTCATCGAAGATTCAACCTTAACCGGCGGTATCTATTACTGGCAGCGTGAACGCGACCGTAAAGATGTTACCGACGGCGACAAATACAAAACCAACCTTTCTCACTCCACCTGGAACGCCAACCTCGATTTTCAGTCTGGTTATGCTGCTGATATGTTCGGCCTTGATATTGCTGCGTTTACGGCGATTGAAATGGCGGAAAACGGTGACAGCTCTCACCCGAACGAAATCGCGTTTTCAAAAAGCAATAAAGCCTATGACGAAGACTGGTCCGGCGACAAAAGCGGTATAAGCCTGTATAAAGCAGCGGCCAAATTTAAATACGGTCCGGTGTGGGCGCGGGCAGGTTATATTCAGCCAACCGGTCAGACGCTGTTAGCGCCGCACTGGAGCTTTATGCCGGGTACTTATCAGGGGGCGGAAGCAGGGGCGAATTTTGATTACGGCGATGCTGGTGCGTTGAGTTTCTCTTACATGTGGACCAACGAATATAAAGCGCCGTGGCATCTGGAAATGGATGAGTTTTATCAGAACGATAAAACCACCAAAGTTGATTATCTACACTCCCTTGGGGCGAAGTACGACTTCAAAAATAACTTCGTACTGGAAGCGGCGTTTGGTCAGGCGGAAGGGTATATCGATCAATATTTTGCCAAAGCCAGCTACAAATTTGATATCGCCGGTAGCCCGTTAACCACCAGCTACCAGTTCTACGGTACGCGCGATAAAGTTGACGATCGCAGCGTCAACGACCTTTACGACGGCACTGCCTGGCTGCAAGCGTTGACCTTTGGTTACCGGGCGGCTGACGTAGTGGATTTGCGTCTGGAAGGCACCTGGGTTAAAGCCGACGGTCAGCAGGGATACTTCCTGCAACGTATGACTCCAACCTACGCTTCCTCGAACGGTCGCCTGGATATCTGGTGGGATAACCGTTCTGACTTCAACGCCAACGGCGAAAAAGCGGTCTTCTTCGGTGCGATGTATGACCTGAAAAACTGGAATCTTCCAGGCTTCGCCATCGGCGCTTCCTACGTTTACGCATGGGATGCTAAACCCGCTACCTGGCAGAGCAATCCGGATGCGTACTACGACAAGAACCGGACTATTGAAGAGTCTGCATACAGCCTGGATGCGGTCTACACCATTCAGGACGGTCGCGCCAAAGGCACGATGTTCAAACTGCACTTTACCGAATACGACAACCACTCCGACATCCCAAGCTGGGGCGGTGGTTACGGCAACATCTTCCAGGATGAGCGTGACGTGAAATTTATGGTAATCGCACCATTCACCATCTTCTGATGCCCGACGCGGCAGGTTTTGTGCCTGCCGCACGTTTGAGGAATTTGCAATGAAAAAACTGATTCTCATCGCCATGATGGCATCGGGGCTGGTGGCTTGTGCACAATCCACCGCGCCACAGGAAGACAGCCATCTGAAAGAAGCTTACAGCGCCTGTATCAACACCGCGCAAGGTTCGCCGGAAAAAATTGAAGCCTGTCAGAGCGTGTTAAACGTGCTGAAGAAAGAGAAACAACATCAGCAATTTGCCGAGCAGGAAAGTGTCCGTGTGCTGGATTATCAGCAGTGCATTCAGGCAACGCAAACCGGTAATGACCAGGCGGTGAAAACCGATTGTGATAAGGTCTGGCAGGAAATTCGCAGCAATAACAAATAAGTGAGAGCTGTAACTCTCGCTTTTCTTATGTCCCTTGTATAAAAAAGCCAACCCGCAGGTTGGCTTTTCTCGTTCAGACTGGCTTATTTGCCTTCGTGCGCGTGCTCATCTTCGCGGCAATCGCCTTCGGCACAGTGACCGTAAAGATAGAGACTATGGTTAGTCAGGCGAATGCCATGTTTTGCGGCGATTTCACGCTGACGCGCTTCGATGGAATCATCACTAAATTCGATAACCTTACCGCAGTCGAGGCAGATCAGGTGATCGTGGTGATGTTGCTGTGTCAGTTCAAATACGGATTTACCGCCTTCAAAATTGTGGCGGGTGACGATACCAGCATCGTCAAACTGGTTCAGTACGCGATAAACCGTAGCCAGACCAATTTCTTCACCCATATCGATCAGACGTTTGTATAAATCTTCCGCACTGACGTGATGGTTGTCCGGCTCCTGAAGAACTTCCAGGATTTTCAAGCGAGGAAGCGTTACTTTCAGGCCAGCTTTCTTTAGGGCGGTATTGTTATCAGTCATGCGGAATCTGTCCTGTTACTAAGCGGTTCACTTCATTAGAAGAAGTGACAGAATTTGCTCTTGAGATAATGCGTATCATTATAGAATTGCCACGCCTAAATGAAAACCACAAGTCCCTGGCAAATATTGTTAATAAAAACGTGGCTCAGCTTACATTTACAACGGCAAGGCCACTTGAACACCGGAACATTGTACAGGTACCACGGCAAAAGTTACAAATTTGTAGCAATTATTTTGATTGGCATTATCTATTAATACGGCGTAGACATGAGTCTACGCCGTATTACATCAGGCATTGAGAATTTCGTCGAGATGCAGCTCTTCAGAAATCTGTTTAACCCATTTTTCTACACGTTCAGCGGTCAGTTCCGGCTGACGATCTTCGTCGATAGCCAGTCCGACAAAGTGGTCGTCATCTGCCAGACCTTTTGATGCTTCGAAGTGGTAGCCCGCAGTTGGCCAGTGACCAACGATAGTTGCGCCGCGCGGTTCAATGATGTCGCGGATGGTGCCCAATGCGTCACAGAAGTATTCAGCGTAATCTTCCTGGTCACCACAACCAAATAGCGCAACCAGTTTACCATTGAAATCAATCTCTTCGAGAGTCGGGAAGAAGTCATCCCAGTCACACTGCGCTTCGCCGTAATACCAGGTTGGGATGCCCAGCAGCAGAATGTCATATGCTTCCAGATCTTCTTTGCTGCTTTTTGCAATGTCATGGACATCGGCAACGTCTTTACCAAGCTGTTTTTGAATCATTTTTGCGATATTTTCGGTATTACCGGTGTCGCTGCCGAAAAAGATGCCAGTGATAGCCATGAGTGAAATAACCTCTTGAAACTTATTGAAATGGGGGTGGAAAATTGCCCACGGATAAAGGCAATCATAGCAGAACAGGCAGTCTTGCGGAATCAGCAAACGAGCAGGACTGCACACTGTGCTACATGAAAGTGGAAAATTAAACGATGCCCTAGCTACGCAGCGCCGCCAGTTGCTGCATTAACATCTCTTCGATCAGTTCGCTACGGCTCATATTGCGCGATTCCGCCAGCTCGTTCAGCGCCTCGACAGCTTCCGCGTTCAGCTTCAGTTCGACACGCTTAAGGCCACGTACTTTGTCGCGTTTTAGCTGGTTGCGTTTATTAATACGCAGCTGTTCATCGCGCGAAAGCGGATTAGTTTTCGGTCGTCCCGGTCGACGCTCGTGCGCGAACAGATCTAATGTCGTACGGTCCGTTTGTTCTTTGGCCATGATCTTGGTGACTTCGGGGGAAACAATCAGCCAGGCGCCTGCCCGGATGGATAGCGCGCCATAATACATCAGCGCGATGAGTCACGCCAACGCCCACGCGCGGAAAGCGACGCGGACGCTGGGTTTTTAATCAGTTACGTTAATCATTGAGATAGCGACGGATAGCGCGTAATACAGCATCCGGTTTTTCAGCATGGACCCAGTGACCCGCGCCAGCAATCACATGCGCTCGTGCCTGTGGAAATTGTGTCAGTAAATCATCACGATACTGCTCGCTAACATACGGAGAATTGCCGCCTGGGATAAACAGGGCAGGGTGATCCCATGCCGGGATTTTCTCCCAACCCACAATATGCGGATACTGATCCCACAATACCGGCACGTTAAAGCGCCACTCCCCGTCAACAAAAGATTTCAACAGAAACTGAATCACCCCTTCTTCATTAAGATGCTGGCGCATTACTGCCGCTGCTTGCTGGCGAGTTTGCGCGTCGGATTCACTGACTGCGTTGATAGCCGCGAAAATCTCATCATGACGGCGTACGTGATAGTCGACCGGCGCGATATCAATCGCCACCAGTTTATCGATGCGATCGGGGGCCAGTGCAGTCAGTGCCATCACCGCTTTGCCGCCCATTGAGTGTCCAATAAATGTCGCTTTATCGATCTGCAGTGCATCCAGGGTATCAACAAGATCCTGCGCCATCGCCGGGTAATTCATCACCGGATCTCTCGGGGAAAGACCGTGGTTACGCATATCAACCTGGATGATATTGTGATCGTTTACCAGATCGCGAGCCAGTACGCCAAGGTTGTCGAGGCTGCCAAACAGACCATGGACAAGAACGATGGGAGAATTATTGTGCTGGTTTTGTGCAGTTTGCGCGCGGATATTCAATTTCATGGCAAAGTTCTTTTTTTCGCGTTGTCGGGTTAGGGTATTATGTTGACCATTGTGCCACAGGGCTGCAACAAATAAGGTTTAATCCGAGTTTTTCTGCAAGCCAGGCTTGACGCTATCCGCTGCCGGGATTTATTCATATACTCCTGGCGACTTGTATTCAGCTAAGACACTGCACTGGATTAAGATGAAAACGATTGAAGTTGATGATGAACTCTACAGCTATATTGCCAGCCACACTAAGCATATCGGCGAGAGCGCATCCGACATTTTACGGCGTATGTTGAAATTTTCCGCCGCATCACAGCCTGCTGCTCCGGTGACGAAAGAGGTTCGCGTTGCGTCACCTGCTATCGTCGAAGCGAAGCCGGTCAAAACGATTAAAGACAAGGTTCGCGCAATGCGTGAACTTTTGCTTTCAGACGAATACGCAGAGCAAAAGCGAGCGGTCAATCGCTTCATGCTGCTGTTGTCTACACTATATTCTCTTGACGCCCAGGCGTTTGCCGAGGCCACGGAATCGTTGCACGGTCGTACACGCGTTTACTTTGCGGCAGATGAACAAACGCTGCTGAAAAATGGTAATCAGACCAAGCCGAAACATGTGCCAGGCACGCCATATTGGGTGATCACCAACACCAACACCGGCCGTAAATGCAGCATGATCGAACACATCATGCAGTCGATGCAATTCCCGGCGGAATTGATTGAGAAGGTTTGCGGAACTATCTAAAACGTTGCAGACAAAGGACAAAGCAATGGCAATCCACAATCGTGCAGGCCAACCTGCACAACAGAGTGATTTGATTAACGTCGCCCAACTGACGGCGCAATATTATGTACTGAAACCTGAAGCAGGGAATGCGGAGCACGCGGTGAAATTCGGTACTTCCGGTCACCGTGGCAGTGCAGCGCGCCACAGCTTTAACGAGCCGCATATTCTGGCGATCGCTCAGGCAATTGCTGAAGAACGTGCGAAAAACGGCATCACTGGCCCTTGCTATGTGGGTAAAGATACTCACGCCCTGTCCGAGCCTGCGTTCATTTCCGTACTGGAAGTGCTGGCAGCGAACGGTGTTGATGTCATTGTGCAGGAAAACAATGGCTTCACTCCGACGCCTGCCGTTTCCAATGCCATTCTGGTTCACAATAAAAAAGGTGGTCCGCTGGCAGACGGTATCGTGATTACACCGTCCCATAACCCGCCGGAAGATGGGGGTATCAAATACAACCCGCCAAATGGTGGCCCGGCTGATACCAACGTCACTAAAGTGGTGGAAGACAGGGCCAACGCACTGCTGGCCGATGGCCTGAAAGGCGTGAAGCGTATCTCTCTTGACGAAGCGATGGCATCCGGTCATGTGAAAGAGCAGGATCTGGTGCAGCCGTTTGTGGAAGGTCTGGCCGATATCGTTGATATGGCGGCGATTCAGAAAGCGGGCCTGACGCTGGGCGTTGATCCGCTGGGCGGTTCCGGTATCGAATACTGGAAGCGTATTGGCGAGTATTACAACCTTAACCTGACCATCGTTAACGATCAGGTCGATCAAACCTTCCGCTTTATGCACCTCGATAAAGACGGCGCGATCCGTATGGACTGTTCCTCCGAGTGTGCAATGGCGGGCCTGCTGGCACTGCGTGATAAGTTCGATCTGGCATTTGCTAACGACCCGGATTATGACCGTCACGGTATCGTCACTCCGGCAGGTTTGATGAATCCGAACCACTACCTGGCGGTGGCGATCAACTACCTGTTCCAGCATCGTCCGCAGTGGGGCAAAGATGTTGCTGTCGGTAAAACGCTGGTTTCATCTGCGATGATCGACCGTGTGGTCAATGATTTGGGCCGTAAGCTGGTAGAAGTCCCGGTAGGCTTCAAATGGTTTGTTGATGGTCTGTTCGACGGCAGCTTCGGCTTTGGCGGCGAAGAGAGCGCAGGGGCTTCCTTCCTGCGTTTCGACGGCACGCCGTGGTCCACCGATAAAGACGGTATCATTATGTGTCTGCTGGCGGCAGAAATCACCGCGGTCACCGGTAAGAACCCGCAGGAACACTACAACGAACTGGCAAAACGGTTTGGTGCGCCGAGCTATAACCGTTTGCAGGCAGCTGCGACTTCCGCGCAAAAAGCGGCGCTGTCTAAGCTGTCTCCGGAAATGGTGAGCGCCAGCACCCTGGCTGGTGACCCGATCACCGCGCGCCTGACGGCGGCACCGGGCAACGGTGCTTCTATTGGCGGTCTGAAAGTGATGACTGACAACGGCTGGTTCGCCGCGCGTCCGTCAGGCACGGAAGACGCATACAAAATCTACTGCGAAAGCTTCCTCGGTGAAGAACATCGCAAGCAGATCGAGAAAGAAGCGGTTGAGATTGTTAGCGAAGTTCTGAAAAACGCGTAAACACATTAAATAAGAAAAAGGGCGGTCGGAAGATCGCCCTTTTTACTTATGATAGCCTGATACGCTACGTTCATCAGGCCTACGAGGATGGTGCAATATATTGAGTTTGCACTATTTTGTAGGACGGATAAGGCGTTCACGCCGCATCCGGCATGAACAACGAGCACTTTGTTAATAATCTGAAAGGGCGATCATTCAATCGCCCTTTTTTATTTCGCTTTTTTTAACCGTGTTTGTTTTTCAGTTCAAAGCGTGGTGATACCAGACCATACAGTGTCCAACCAAGGAAAGTCACGATGGAACCGTACAGCATGGCTTCTTCCCCGGATGAGTACAGCGCATAGAAACTGTACATCGCACCAACAAAGGCCACAAAGTTTGCTACTTTCGCTTTTGATGGTGGCACATTGGCGACCTGCTGAATAATGACTAACGCCGCCATCGACAGAATATACGGGATGATATTGGTCACAACGGCCAGGTTAACCAGCACGTTGAACTGACTGTTCAGCGACGGGCTAATGGTCATCAATGATAATCCGCTCTGGATGATGACAATGGTCAGCATTCCCTGTACTGGTGCATCGACTTTGCTCACACGGGAGAAAATTTTAGGGAAGTAGCCTTCATCAGATGAAGATTTAAACACCTGGGCAATGGTGAACTGCCAGCCAAGCAGTGAACCGCAGCAGGACATCACCATCAGCGCCATAATGACTTTACCCACTTCTGGTGTGAACATCTGTGCGAAGGCCAGGCCAAATGGTGCCGTTGAATTTGCCAGCTCCATATTGGGCACAATCCCGGCAATCACGTTGGTGGAGACGATATAAATCACTGCCGCACCTAACGTACCGCCAAGGACTGCTATTGGCACGTTACGTTCCGGGTTTTCCACTACTTCGGCGTTGGCACAGGCAGACTCCAGACCGAGGAAAGCCCACAACGTCATGGCGATGGAGGAACCTACAGCGCTAAAGAACGGTACATGATGAGGGTTCCATGAGTTAGCGTACAGCGTCGGGCTAAACCAGAACCAGCCGATAATGCACAGACCGACCACCGGAATGATTACCCCCCACACAGTAATGCTACTGATTTGTCCAGTAATGCGCGCACCACCAAAGTTAGCCACGGTACAAATCCACAGCACTCCGATGGTTGCCAGACCAATCTGCACTGGCGACAAACTCGCGCCAAGCAGTTCGGTGCCGTAACCAACTGCCGAAATAGCAATCGCCACGTTAGCAATCAGCAGCGAGACGCCGTAGGTATAGTTCGCCATAAAGTTACCGGATTTACCGAAAGCATACTCCGCATAACCGCCCATACCACCTGATTTACGGCTGAACATACCGCATTTTGCGAATGCCCATGCCAGTGCCATTGAGCCTACGGCTGTCACCAGCCAGGAGATAATTGAGATTGTCCCAACTTCGGCAAGCTTTGTCGGCAGCATGATGATACCGGAGCCCATCATGTTGACCATCGTCAGTATGGTTAACTGAACGACGCCCATTTTGTTCGATTTAGCCTGACTCATAATTTTTCCCCTTTTAACAGGGTGCTTTGCGCATCACGAGGCTTGATGACATAGCACCAAACTTGCTTACGACCATCATGTTCTTCGATATAGACACCCTGCAGCTCCGGTGCAAAACCTGGCAGCAGGTTGATCCCTTCTTCCAGAGCGCTGAAGTAACGCAGAACAGCACCACCCCAGATTTCACCCGGAACAACACACAGCACACCCGGAGGATAAGGAAGCGCACCTTCGGCAGCGATACGGCCTTCTGCATCCGGCAGACGAACCAGCTCCACTTCACCGCGTAAATAGGCGTAGTTGGCTTCTTGTGGATTCATGCTGACGCGTGGGAAGTGCTCCTTACGGAACATCTCTTTTTGCAGTTGTTTCACGTTGTGACGGGCATACAAATCATGCATTTCCTGGCACAACTGACGCAGGGTATAACCTGCGTAGCGCTCTTCATGCTGTTTGTAGATGGAAGGCAGTACTTCTGCTAATGGCGCGTCGGACTCAAGCAGTTTTTCGAAGCGTATCAGCAGGGCAACAAGTTGCTGAAGTTTGGCCATATCTTCTGCCGGAGTCAGCAGGAAGAGGATGGAGTTAAGATCGCATTTTTCCGGTACTACGCCATTTTCGCGCAGGAAGTTAGCAAGAATCGTCGCGGGTACACCGAACGCCTCGTATTCGCCGTTACGTGCATCAATACCTGGGGTTGTCAGCAACAGTTTGCACGGATCGACAAAGTATTGATTCTCTGCGTAGCCTTCAAAAGAGTGCCAGTGCTCACCGGGTACAAATTTAAAGAAGCGCAGATCAACCGCTATTTGCGCTGTTTCATATGACTGCCAGGGCTTACCATCCACCAGTTCAGGAACGAACGGACGAATGTGCTGACAGTTATCGAGGATCAATTTGCGGGCATCAATACCATTCGCCACACAATCCATCCACATATTACGACCGCTGACACCTTCATGCATTTTGGCGTTGATATCCAGTGCGGCAAACAGCGGATAGAACGGGCTGGTGGAGGCGTGCATCATAAAGGCGTTGTTCATGCGTTTGTGCGGGACATAACGCTGTTGCCCTTTGACATGGCTGTCTTTTTTATGAATTTGTGAAGTCTGAGAAAAACCAGCCTGTTGTTTATGCACGGATTGCGTAACCAGAATGCCAGGATCGTTCTCATTAAGATCCAGCAGCAGCGGCGAACAGTCCGCCATCATCGGAATAAACTGTTCATAGCCGACCCATGCGGAATCAAACAGGATGTAGTCACACAGATGACCCATTTTATCCACCACCTGGCGGGCGTTATAAATAGTACCGTCGTAGGTGCCTAACTGAATCACAGCGAGGCGGAACGGACGCGCTTCTTTTGCCCGTTGCGGTGCGACTTCTGTAATCAGTTCACGCAGGTAATTTTCTTCGAAGCAGTGCGCATCAATACCACCGATAAAACCATACGGGTTACGTGCCGTTTCCAGATAAACCGGTGTTGCACCAGCCTGTAGCAACGCTCCGTGGTGGTTAGATTTATGGTTATTGCGGTCAAACAGCACCAGATCACCCGGTGTTAGCAGGGCGTTTAAAACCACTTTGTTAGAAGATGAAGTGCCATTTAAAACGAAGTATGTTTTATCGGCATTAAACACTTTTGCCGCATGTTGCTGTGCAATGCATGGCGCGCCTTCGTGAATCAGCAGATCACCCATCGCTACGTCTGCGTTGCACAAGTCGGCACGGAACAGCGCCTCACCAAAATATTCCACAAACTGATTCCCCGCCGGATGACGACGGAAAAACTCGCCACCCTGATGACCGGGGCAATCAAACGCGCTGTTACCCTGATTGACATAATCGACCAGTGCGCGGAAGAAGGGCGGGCGCAGTTGAGTTTCATAATGGCTGGCTGCGGTTTCTAACTGACGACCATAAAATTCTCGTCGTGATTCGCAATTCTCAAATACACCCGAAATACGGGGCAAATACTCTGCGGGTACACGTTCTTGATTTTCAGTAGCAATAAATACCGGGATGCCATAACCCGTGGCATCGATTTCATCGAGTTTTCCTCGTGCAACATCGTTGATCGATAAAACTATTGCCGCCACATCGATATTACTGTTTTCATTAATATAGATACATTCTCGCTGCGTGGTAAAACAGTCCGGGCAAGAATCACTAACCGCAATTTTTAATTTTGACATTTTTCATCTCTTTAGTTTAGGTAATAGCAGGTCCTCAATTTCTCGAATGAGAAATCGATCGTGCCGGAAAAAAAGCAAAGTTACCCCGCTGATAAATAAATCAGTAGATTGCTTTTTTTAGAATGCAGAAACCCTTACCAGTCCGGTGGCTGATAATATAAGGGTTAACAGAGAATGAGCACTGCGGAATACAGGCGTATGCCTGTAATACAGAGAGTCAGGAAGACCTGTACGCTGAAGTGCCCTTAGTCGACAGACTAACGGGCATTGAAGAAGTGAAAGTCGAAGCTATTACGATGAGCAAACTTCATAATATGGGTTGTCCGCCTTATATGGGGCATAGTGCGGCTGTTGTTTTCCATTTAATTTACCTTTCCTGATGTGAATGAAGGTGAAGGTATTCTATCCAGAAAATACGGTTGAACTGTGAAGGTGATCAATAAAAAATGATCAACCTTAATTTATTTAATGATGAGTTTTTCACTCAGTAATATAAAATATTGAATTGTTATTTTTGTGTGTTGTTTAAGATAAAAAGCCGTATTTATTATTACGGCTTTAATTAATAAAAGACAGGATATATTAAAATTAACATTCAAAGCATAAACCGATACCCAATACCGGTTTCAGTAATGAAATGGCGAGGCCGAGCCGGATCCTGTTCCAGTTTTTGTCGCAGATGCCCCATATATATACGCAAATAGTGGCTGTGTTCGACCGCATTTGGCCCCCACACCTGGTTGAGGAGCTGGCGCTGGGTGAGCACTTTTCCGGCGTTGTTGAGCAGCACGGCCAGCAGGCGGAACTCAATCGGTGTGAGGTGCACCTCTTCCTCGCCGCGGTGGATTACGCGGGCGGCTAAATCGACGGTAACATCAGAAAATTTCACCACCGGATCGGGAGCGGCGGTGGCGGAGTGGCGGCGTAAAGCAACGCGCAGACGGGCCTGTAATTCGCCAATACCAAATGGCTTACTCAGGTAATCATCCGCTCCGGCATCCAGCGCGGCGATTTTGTCGCTTTCTTCGCTGCGGGCGGAAAGCACAATTACTGGCACCGCGCTCCACTGGCGCAGGTCGCGGATAAACTCAATCCCATCACCGTCTGGCAGGCCGAGATCGAGAATAATCAAATCTGGCTTACGGGTTGCCGCTTCCAGCAAGCCGCGTTGCAGCGTTTCGGCCTCAAAGACGCGCATCCCATCGCCCTCCAGCGCTGTGCGCAGAAAGCGACGAATAGCCTGTTCATCTTCAACAATCAGAACGTTTGTCACATATCCTCATGAAATTCTTCAAGTTCAGGGGCAGTTTGCTGGGGAAGTGTAACACGAAAACAGGCACCACCTTGCGGTCGGTTGAACGCGGTAATGGTGCCGTCGTGTACATCCACAATCGCCCGACAAATTGCCAGCCCAAGCCCAACGCCCGGCACCGCCGACTCTTTATTTCCACGAGCAAACTTATCGAATATCGCCTGCTCCAGGCCTTGTGGAAGACCGGGGCCGTTATCCCAGACATCCAGTTGTAGATTTTCGCCCTCAACGTGGGCATCGATACCAATTTCGGCCTGCGCACCCGCGTATTTCACCGCGTTCTCCAGCAGATTAATCAGCACCCGTTCAAAGAGTGGCCCGTCAACGTGGATTAAGGTCAGCGGTTCTGGCAGAGAAAGATTGATGGGCGAGGATAAACCCGGTTCCAGCATTTTCAGCGCGCTGCCGACCACTTCTTCCAGCGTTAACCACTCTTTCTTCAAATTAAAGCCGCCGGACTGAATTCGCGCCATATCCAGTAGATTATTCACCAGTCGGGTCGTGTTCAGCACATGCTGACGAATCTCGCTGGCCTGGCGGGCGTGAGGCGATCCTTCGCTTGCCAGATCGAGCGTTAAGATTTCTGCCTGACCGAACAGCACCGTAAGCGGCGTGCGTAAATCATGCGAAAGCGCCGCCAGCAGGGCGTTGCGGATCTGTTCTCGTTCGCTTGCCATCCGCGCCTGTTCTTCGCTGGCGGTCAGCGCCAGGCGTTCCAGGGCATTGGCAACTAACAGCGTGAACGTCTCCAGCAGGCGTTGCTGTTCCGGGATCATCAACTGGCGCAGATTCCCCGGTTCCACCACCACCAGCCCGTAGGTTTTCTCACCGCTTTTTAACGGCAAAATCTGGTATGGCACACCGGGTAACGTGTCGGTGCCCGCGCCCGCAGGCAGGCCTTTATCAAAACTCCACTGCGCGATGGCATCGTCCCACGGCGTCATTCCTTGCGGATGTGTCAACGGCTGCAATTTGCCGTTGTCATCGGGCAACAACACCTGACTGCGGGCATGAAACGTGGAAGCAATAAATTGTTCGCTGGTGGCGGCGATGTCCTGCGGACTGCGTCCCACAGCCAGAGCTTTCGACATTTCATATAAGTGTCGTGTGCGTTGCTCGCGGTAACGGGCTACCCGCGCCTGATAACGTACGCCAGCAGTAAGATTCCCGATCACCAGCCCGACGGTTAACATCACCGCGAAAGTCAGCAGATACTGCACATCAGAGACGGCGAGCGTGCCGCGTGGGGCGATAAAAAAGAGATCGAAACTCACCACATTAATGACGGTAGCAAGCACCGAAGGCCAGCGTCCATAAAATAGCGCCACCACCACCACGCCAAGCAGATACAGCATCACCAGGTTGGCGGCATCAAACGCCATCAGCCACTGCATGGCAATTAAGGTGATAACGGCACATAACGCGGCGGCAACCACGCACCCCTGAATCTGTACCCGCCACTTGTCTTTAAAAGAGCGGCTATCCGGCGCGTTATTAAGCGGGCGGGCGGGTGGTTCATCAAGCGCGACCAGCACCTGATCGAGATCGGGGGCGATGCGCGCCAGTCGGTCAGCAAACGTTTCCCGACGCCACCAGCGGCGCGAGGCCGGGCGACCGAGAATAATCTTGCCGAGATTATGTTCACGGGCATAACGCACTACGGCTTTTTCTTCCGCCGGATCAGAAAGTGTTGCTGTCTCCGCGCCCAGCTCCTGCGCCAGACGTAAGGCGCTGAGAATTGCCCGACGTTTTTTCTCCGGTAAGCGATGCAGGGCAGGGGTTTCAACATACACCGCGTGCCAGACGCTACCCAGCCGTGACGCCAGCCGCGCCGCCGCGCGGACCAGTTTCTCACTACCGATGTTATGCCCGATGCATAAAAGGATCGCGTCGCGCGTGTGCCAGACTTTCTCTTCGCCAGGATGCCCCCGCCAGGCGCGCATTTGTTCATCTACGCGATCGGCAGTACGGCGCAGTGCCAGTTCGCGCAGGGCGATCAGATTGCCTTTGCGGAAAAAATGTTCAATGGCGCGCTCCGCCTGCCCGGCAATATAGACTTTGCCTTCTTTCAGCCGCTGGCGCAGATCGTCCGGGGGCAAGTCCACCAGCACCACGTCGTCGGCAGCATCAAAAAAAGGATCGGGCACGGTTTCCCGTACCTGAATTCCGGTGACGCCACTGACCACATCATTCAGACTTTCCAGATGCTGAACGTTGACGGTAGTGAAAACATCAATGCCTGCTTCCAGCAGCTCTTCAATGTCCTGCCAGCGTTTAGGATGACGAGAACCTGGCGCATTACTGTGCGCCAGTTCGTCCATTAAGATCAGCGCCGGACGGCGGGCGAGGGCGGCATCGAGATCAAACTCGCTGATATGCCGCCCACGGTACGCCTGGCGTTTTAGCGGCAGAACAGCCAGCCCTTCCAGCATTGCGGCGGTATCTTTCCGTCCGTGAGTTTCAACCACGCCAACCACAATATCCAGCCCTTGCGCCCGCAGTCGCTGGGCTTCTGCCAGCATCGCCCAGGTCTTCCCGACGCCTGCACAGGCACCGAAAAAAACTTTCAGCTTCCCCCGATGCGGCGCGGCAGTTTGTTCCAGCAGACGATCGGGGTCGGGACGTAAGGGTTCGTTATTCATCAAGCTTATCCAGCGCCAGATTGAGTTCGACAATGTTGACGACCGGCTGGCCGATATATTTCACCAGCGGTTGTTGGCTATATTTTGCGATCAGCTGCGTGAGCTGTTCAACGCTGAGATTACGCGCTTTCGCCACGCGAGGAATCTGCCAGGCCGCCGCTTGCGGGGTAATGTTATTGTCCAGCCCGCTTGCTGACGCCGTCACCAGTTCAACCGGAACGCTCGTGCTGGCGTCCGGGTTAGCGGCCCGTAATGCGGCAACGCGTGCAGCGATTTGTTTATCCAGCTCAGGGTTACTGACCGCCAGATTGCTCCCGCCAGAAGCCTGTGGATTATAGGGCATTTCTGCCGTTGCCGACGGGCGACCATGAAAATAGCCGTTGCCGGTAAAATTCTGCCCGATTAATGCCGAGCCGCGTACCGTATCACCTTCGCGAATCAACGAACCATTGGCCTGCCAGGGAAACCACCATTGCCCCAGCGCGGTGGTCAGCAGCGGGTAAACACCGCCAGTAATCAGTAACAAAAAGAGAAATGTTGATAATGCCGGACGTAATCCACGCATGGTAAACCTCACACCAGACCGCAAACGGTCAGCAGTAAATCAATGACTTTGATACCAATAAACGGCACCAGCAGCCCACCCAGACCGTAAATCCATAAGTTACGGCGCAACATGGCAGAAGCGGTAAGCGGTTTATAACTCACGCCTTTTAACGCCAGGGGAATCAAAAAGACGATAATCAAGGCGTTGAAAATGACCGCACTGAGAATGGCGGAGTCGGGCGAATGCAGGCGCATGATGTTCAGCGCATTTAACTGCGGATACGTTGCCGCGAACGCCGCCGGAATAATGGCGAAGTATTTCGCCACATCGTTGGCGATGCTGAAGGTAGTGAGCGAGCCACGGGTCATCAGCATCTGTTTGCCAATATGCACCACCTCGATCAACTTGGTCGGGTTAGAGTCGAGATCCACCATATTGCCCGCTTCTTTCGCCGCCTGAGTGCCGGAGTTCATCGCTACCGCGACATCTGCCTGTGCCAGCGCCGGAGCATCGTTGGTGCCGTCGCCGGTCATCGCCACCAAACGGCTTTCCGCCTGATACTGACGAATTAACGCCAGCTTGGCCTCCGGTGTCGCTTCGGCGAGAAAATCATCGACGCCCGCTTCCGCGGCAATGGCGGCGGCAGTCAGACGGTTATCGCCAGTAATCATCACCGTTTTTATGCCCATTTGGCGCAGCTGGGCGAAGCGCTCTTTAATGCCGCCTTTGACGATATCTTTCAGCGCAATAACGCCCAGCACACGAGAACCTTCCACCACCACCAGCGGCGTGGCTCCCTGACGCGCAACCTGATCGACTTTTTGACCGATATCGGCAGGGAAGTGACCACCGTTAGCCTCAACATGGCGGCGAATGGCATCGACAGAACCTTTACGGATCATACGGTTGTCGATATTGATCCCGCTCATTCGACTTTGCGCAGTAAACGGTACAAAAGTGGCGTGAAGCGACTGCACATCGCGCTCGCGCAGGTTAAAACGCTGCTTGGCGAGGATCACAATACTGCGGCCTTCCGGCGTTTCGTCGGCCAGCGAAGCCAGTTGTGCTGCGTCGGCCAGCGTTTTTTCCTCTACGCCCTGCGCAGGGATAAACTCTGATGCCTGACGGTTACCGAGTGTGATGGTGCCGGTTTTATCCAGCAGCAGGACGTCCACGTCGCCCGCCGCTTCAACTGCACGTCCGCTGGTGGCAATCACATTCGCGCCCAGCATCCGACTCATTCCGGCGACGCCGATCGCTGACAACAGGCCGCCAATAGTGGTTGGGATCAGACAGACCAACAGCGCCACCAGTACCGTTACGCTGACTGCATTACCGCCCCACGCGGAAAACGGCCACAGCGTGGCGGTTGCCAGTAAAAAGACGATAGTCAGGGCAATCAGCAGAATGGTCAGGGCAATCTCGTTCGGCGTTTTACGTCGCTGCGCGCCTTCCACCATCGCGATCATCCGATCCAGAAATGTCTCACCGGGGTTAACGCTGCACTCAATCACCAGCCAGTCAGAAAGAATACGCGTGCCGCCAGTGACGGAGGCAAAATCGCCACCGGATTCACGGATCACCGGTGCCGATTCCCCAGTGATGGCGCTTTCATCGACCGATGCACCCCCTTCAATGACTTCACCATCGCAGGGGATAATATCGCCAGCTTCTACCAGTACGATATCGCCTTTACGCAGTTGATCGGCAGGAACTTTGTCTGCCACAGCGCCATATTTCGGCTCACGCAGCTTGCGGGCAAAGGCAGTTTTTTTCACCCCTTTCAGACTGTTGGCCTGCGCTTTACTGCGGCCTTCTGCCAGCGCCTCGGCGAAATTAGCGAACAGTACGGTGACCCACAGCCATGCGCTAATTGCCGCGCTAAACAGCGCATTGCCAGGCATCGCACCGCTTGCCATCGCGATGCTAATACAGGTGGTCAGCAGACTGCCGATCCAGACGATAAACATCACCGGATTGCGCCATTGCGCCTGCGGGTTTAATTTTTTCACCGCTTCTTTCAGCGCCTGAACGACAAGTGTTGGTTCGAATAGCGCCAGTTGTTTACGACTCATATTCAGTGCTCACTCAATATCATCAGGAGAGATATTCCGCCACCGGACCAAGCGCCAGGGCAGGGATAAAGGTCAGTGCGCCAACCAGCAACACGGTGCCGATTAACAGGCCAACAAACAGCGGGCCGTGCGTTGGCAGCGTGCCGGAGCTGGCGGGTTGGCTCTTTTTACTCACCAGCGAACCGGCTATTGCCATCACCGGGATAATCACCCCGAAGCGACCGACAAACATGCAGAACGCAAGTAAACAGTTCCAGAACGGGGAGTTGGCGCTTAATCCGGCAAAGGCGCTGCCGTTGTTGTTAGCGGCGGATGACACGGCGTACAGCACTTCGCTAAAACCATGCGGGCCAGGGTTGAGCATGGCGCTACGTCCGGCGTCGGTCATCATTGCCAGCGCCGCGCCCATCAGCACCAGCGTCGGGGTGACCAGAATCGCCAGTGCGGTCAGTTTCATCTCGCGTACGTCGATTTTTTTACCCAGATATTCCGGCGTACGACCAATCATCAGCCCGGCAATAAACACCGCCAGCAGAACGAACAGCATCATGCCGTAAAGACCAGAACCGACGCCGCCGAATACCACCTCACCAATTTGCATCAACCACATCGGTACCATGCCACCGAGAGCGGTAAACGAATCATGCATCGCAATCACCGCGCCACAGGAAGCCGCCGTAGTCACGACCGCAAACAGGCTACTGACCAGCACGCCGAAACGGCTTTCTTTACCTTCCATATTGATGCTGCTGTCCGCACCCAGCGTCAGCAGATGAGGATTACCCTGAACTTCTGCCCACATCACCACGCCTACGCAGATGACAAAAATCACCGACATCGCCCACAGCAACATGCGCCCCTGGCGGCGATCGCCCGCCACTTCACCAAAGGCAAAGCACAGCGCTGTTGGGATCAAGAAGATCGCCAGCATCTGCACGAAGTTGGTCAGTGCGGTTGGGTTTTCAAACGGATGCGACGAGTTGGCATTAAAGAAGCCACCGCCGTTAGTACCGAGCATCTTGATCGCTTCCTGAGAAGCTACAGGCCCCATGGGTAACAGCTGTTGCGCTCCTTCAACGGTATTCACCGCCTGATAGGGCAGAAAGTTTTGCAGCGCACCTTGTTGAATAAAAAATAGTGCGATCAACAACGCCACAGGGACTAGCACCCATAACGTGATGCGTAGCAGATCGACCCAGGCATTGCCGAGTGTGCTCATGCTCTGGCGGGTAAACGCGCGGATGAGGGCAAAAATCACCGCAATCCCGCTGGCGGCAGAAAGAAAGTTTTGCACCGTTAAGCCCGCCATCTGGCTGAAATAGCTCAACGTGGTTTCACCGCTGTAAGATTGCCAGTTGGTATTCGTGACAAAGCTGACGGCGGTATTCAGCGCCAGATCCCACGACAGCCCCGGTAACTGCTGCGGGTTAAGCGGTAGATAGTGCTGACCGAGCAACATAAAAAACAGCACCGCCAGCCCCAGCATGTTCAGGCCGAGAATGGCACAGAGATACTGCTTCCAGTTCATCTCACGGTCAGACACGCCAAGTGCGCGAAAAAGTACGCGCTCAACGCCCGTCGTACCAGGAAGAGGAATATCATTAATCAGCCGCGCCAGCCCACTGCCCAAAGGGCGCGCCAGCACCATTAACACCAGTAAAAACGTGGCAATCAGTAAGAACCCTTGCGCAGCCATCAGAACGCCTCCGCATTGATCAGGGCATAAACCAGATAACCCAGTAATAAAAACACCAGCAATACGCCGGTTATCACGCCTGCACTCACAGTGCACCTCCAGTGGCCTAAAGTGATACCGGAAGGGTAGAATTCTGGCTGCAAAGATTTCGCAAAAATCCGCGGGCGGGGTGTAAAAAAAGTATAAAAATGGCAAAAGCCATGATTTAACTAATGGTTAGTATTAATTTAACTTTCATGTAACTTAATTACACGATGAATGTAAATAAACCATCAATAAGCAAAAATAAGTGGTCGGATGAGTAGTAAAATTACACAAAAGGCGGTACTATTTTCATCAGATAAACGAATTCATTTTTCCGGTGCCATTCACCGGGTAGATACAAAAGGGGGAGAAAAGTATGGAACTCTACAGAGAATATCCTGCATGGCTTATCTTTTTACGCCGTACTTATGCGGTTGCAGCGGGCGTCCTGGCGCTGCCTTTCATGCTTTTCTGGAAAGACCGCGCCCGCTTTTACAGCTACCTGCATCGCGTCTGGTCGAAAACCAGCGATAAACCGGTGTGGATGGATCAGGCCGAAAAGGCTACGGGTGATTTTTACTGATAGCCTGCGCGCTTAAGCCAGCCTCGTATCAGGGGGCTGGTTTAGGTGTTCAACATCAACGTCTTCCATGATAATTAACATGGAAGACGTTTCCATCTTGTTATTCATTTCATCACTGTTTTAGCATCAAGTTTCAATAGTATCCTTTCATAGGGCTACCCAGGATGCGTTCACCTTCATTGTCGCTCTAAGCAACTAGATCATCAGAAATCTCCAGTTAGGTTGCATCCTTCCTTACACACTTTCCTGAAACTTCAGGGTAAGGTGAGAAAGCCGCCATCACTTTTTCTTATTCCAGCATCTAAATAAATTCCGAATTTTGCTATTAATATCGCTACCGCAATAAAAAAAGATAGTAAAGAGAGTAATATATACTTTAGTGATATGTTAAGAATAATTGATTGTTAACATATCTAATGGGATAAGATGTGTTTCTGTTAATGAAAATATTCATGA
>NZ_JABWMS020000055.1:0-30739 GCF_013369155.2 Escherichia sp. 94.0001
CGCCCGACCCGGTAGCCGTAAGGGATAAGCCGAGGGCACCGCGCAGCGGCGATTTACCGCCGGGAGCCCGGGTTGCCAGGGTGGTGGCGATTGAGCCACCCTGGCACGTTCACCGGCTTGAGCGTTCCAAAGTAGCGAGGAACATAAAGTGAACGGAACAGCCTCTAATGTCACATACTCTCCCGGTTGAATGAAACGCCTGATGCGACGCTTACGCGTCTTATCAGGCCTACATGCCATCACACCTCGTACTCCATCTCGCCATCCTTATGCAGCGGAATAATCTGCACCTTCTGCACGCGATGGCTTTCCACCTGCAACGTTTTAAGCAAATAATCCCCCACCTGAACTTCTTCGCCAGGTTTTGGAATACGCTGTAAATATTCCATCAACAGCCCGGCAATGGTGTGATATTCACGTTTTTCATCCAGCGGCAGCGGCACATATTGCACCAGATCTTCCAGCGGCATATGACCATTCGCCGTCCAGGAACCGTCGGCATTCTTCTGAATATCATGGCGGGCGTCGATCTCTTCCACTTCGTTCGGTAAGTTACCGGCAATGGTTTCAGTGACGTCACTTAATGTCACAATCCCTTCCACCGAGCCAAACTCATCCACCACAAAAGCAAAGTGTGTGCGAGCATTACGGAACTGCTCCAGGGCAGGTAACAACGGCAATGTTTCCGGGAACACCAGCGGCTGGCGGATCAACACCCGCAGGTTGAGCGGTTCGCCGCGCAGAGACTGTTGTAGCAGGTCGATAACGTGAACAACACCGAGCAAATCTTCTGCGTCATCACCGTCGGTAACCACCAGCCGCGTATGCTGATTTCGCTCCAGCAACTGGCGGATTTCTTCTTCCGGCGCGTTGAGATCGATATGCTCAATATCGTGGCGCGACGTCATAATGCTGCTGACGGTACGCTGGTTAAGATTAAGTACCCGCTCAATCATCCGCCGTTCCTGCGGATTAAAGATTTGCTGGTTACCATGATCCACCAGCATGGACGCGGTTTCGGCATCCAGTTCCGCATCTTCTTTTTGCCCGCTTAACAAGCGCATTACCGCTTCGGTAGTCCGCTGGCGCAGCGTCTGGTTAGCGGAGAGAAAACGTCGCCGGTTAAAGATAGCCAACTGATTGAGCGCCTCGATCATCACCGAGAAACCAATGGCAGCGTACAGGTAGCCTTTCGGAATGACGAAGCCGAAACCTTCCGCCACCAGGCTAAAGCCAATCATCAACAGGAAACTTAGGCAGAGAATAACGATCGTCGGGTGGCTATTAACGAACTGGGTTAACGGCTTGCTTGCCATCAGCATCAGGCTGATCGCGATAACCACGGCGGCCATCATGACCAGTAAATGGTCGACCATCCCGACGGCAGTAATCACCGAGTCAAGTGAGAAGATGGCGTCCAGTACCACAATTTGTGTCACCACACCCCAGAACTTCGCACCTTTGCGTTGTGTGGGGTTATTGCTGTCTTTCCCCTCCAGCCGTTCGTTCAACTCCATCGTGGCTTTGAACAGCAGGAAGAAACCACCAAACAGCATGATTAAGTCGCGGGCGCTAAAGGTAAACGAGCGGAAGCTGAACAGCGGTTGAGTCAGGGTGACCAGCCAGGAGATTGACGCCAGCAGTAACAGGCGCATTAACATTGCCAGCAGCAGCCCGGTAACCCGTGCGCGGTCGCGCTGCTTCGGCGGTAGTTTTTCGGCGAGGATGGCAATAAAGACCAGGTTATCAATGCCGAGGACCAGTTCGATCACAATCAGCGTGATTAACCCGGCCCAGATAGACGGATCGGCAATCCATTCCATAGTAAGTACAAAACCTATTCGTTGTATGACAAATGTCACAATTCGATCATGGATAAATCGGGGCAAAAATGCAATGTTGCAGCACTATTTATCTCATATAATTTGAGGGTTATAACCTCACATTATCCCTGAATTAAAAGTGGCAATAATAAAACATTATTTAAGAAATATCGCATATGGAGACACTATATTAATTATTGTCAACCTAAAGAAAGTCCTAAAAAACATATTGATTGACACTTAATATAATTCTTAAAAATAGCCAATTGCCGAATTGTTACCTTGCCTGCTATTCCGTTAGCTGTAACACTTCCTCCTGCATTATTGGAAGCCAATATTCAATTACCATAATGCCACCTTATATCTGGAAAATTAATTCACGGAATAACGCTTTTTCATAATCGACTGCATGATGAAAGAGTTGGAAAATCTAAACTAAATCAGTGTATTGGTAGCTAAAAAGCCAGGGGCGGTAGCGTGTCTGGATGCCTGAAAGACCAGTCTGAATTATTCTGTCAATAGCCTGCGGATGAAATCAATTTTTTTAGGACTGATGCCAGTTAAATTTTTATTCAATTAACTGCAAGGTAAATGTGCATGGCGACATTGCTATTAATAGTGCACAGGATAATTACTCTGCCAAAGTGATAAATAAACAATGATGAAATCCAAAATGAAATTGATGCCATTATTGGTGTCAGTAACCTTGATAAGCGGTTGCACAGTACTTCCGGGCAGCAATATGTCGACGATGGGTAAAGACGTCATCAAACAGCAGGATGCTGATTTCGATCTCGACAAAATGGTGAATGTTTATCCGCTGACCCCGCGCCTGATTGATCAATTACGCCCACGCCCAAACGTCGCGCGCCCCAATATGACGCTGGAAAGCGAGATTGCCAATTATCAATATCGTGTCGGGCCGGGCGACGTTCTTAATGTCACCGTCTGGGATCACCCGGAACTCACCACGCCAGCTGGTCAGTACCGCAGCTCCAGCGACACCGGCAACTGGGTACAGCCTGACGGCACCATGTTCTACCCGTATATCGGCAAGGTTCACGTAGTGGGGAAAACGCTCGCTGAAATCCGCAGTGATATTACCGGGCGCTTAGCGACGTACATCGCTGACCCACAGGTGGACGTTAATATCGCTGCCTTCCGCTCGCAAAAGGCCTATATCTCCGGTCAGGTGAATAAATCCGGTCAACAGGCGATCACCAACGTGCCTCTGACCATTCTCGACGCCATTAACGCCGCAGGTGGCCTGACCGATACCGCTGACTGGCGCAACGTGGTGCTAACACACAATGGTCGTGAAGAACGCATTTCTTTGCAGGCGCTGATGCAAAACGGCGACCTCAATCAGAACCGACTGCTTTATCCTGGCGATATTCTCTACGTGCCGCGTAATGATGATCTGAAAGTATTTGTGATGGGTGAAGTGAAAAAACAGAGCACCCTGAAAATGGACTTTAGCGGCATGACCTTGACTGAAGCCCTGGGCAATGCCGAAGGTATCGACATGACCACCTCCAACGCCAGCGGCATCTTTGTCATTCGTCCGCTGAAAGGCGAGGGCGGGCGTAACGGCAAGATCGCCAATATCTACCAACTGGATATGTCCGATGCCACGTCGCTGGTGATGGCGACAGAATTCCGCCTGCAGCCTTATGACGTGGTGTATGTCACCACCGCTCCGGTTTCCCGCTGGAACCGTCTGATCAATCAGTTGCTGCCAACTATTAGCGGTGTCCGTTACATGACGGATACAGCCAGCGACATTCATAACTGGTAATCGTCATGTTTAACAACATCTTAGTTGTCTGTGTCGGCAATATTTGCCGTTCCCCGACGGCGGAACGCTTACTGCAACGTTATCACCCTGAGCTGAAAGTAGAATCCGCTGGACTCGGCGCGCTGGTCGGTAAGGGCGCTGATCCTACCGCTATCAGCGTCGCCGCAGAACATCAACTGTCTCTGGAAGGTCACTGTGCACGGCAAATCAGCCGCCGCCTGTGTCGCAACTACGACCTGATATTGACTATGGAAAAGCGCCATATCGAACGCTTATGCGAGATGGCACCTGAGATGCGCGGCAAAGTGATGCTGTTTGGTCACTGGGATAACGAATGTGAAATCCCCGATCCGTATCGCAAAAGCCGGGAAACGTTTGCAGCGGTGTACACATTACTTGAACGGTCTGCCCGCCAGTGGGCGCAGGCATTGAACGCAGAGCAGGTATAACAATGACAGAAAAAGTAAAACAACATGCCGCTCCGGTAACGGGCAGTGATGAAATCGATATTGGTCGCCTGGTCGGCACCGTCATTGAAGCGCGCTGGTGGGTAATTGGCATCACCGCCGTATTCGCCCTCTGTGCCGTGGTTTACACCTTCTTCGCCACGCCGATATACAGCGCCGACGCACTGGTACAAATCGAGCAAAACAGCGGCAATTCGTTAGTGCAGGATATCGGCTCGGCGTTAGCCAACAAACCGCCAGCATCGGATGCTGAGATCCAGTTGATTCGTTCGCGCCTGGTGCTTGGTAAAACGGTGGACGATCTCGACCTCGATATTGCGGTGAGCAAAAACACGTTCCCGATTTTCGGTGCGGGCTGGGATCGCCTGATGGGACGTCAGAACGAGACCGTAAAAGTGACCACCTTTAACCGACCAAAAGAGATGGTGGATCAGGTGTTTACGCTTAATGTGCTGGACAACAAAAACTACACTTTGAGCAGCGACGGCGGCTTTAGCGCTCGTGGGCAAGCGGGTCAGATGCTGAAAAAAGAAGGTGTCACGCTGATGGTTGAAGCCATTCACGCCAGCCAGGGCAGTGAGTTTACCGTCACTAAATACTCCACGCTGGGGATGATCAATCAACTGCAAAACAGCCTGACGGTAACAGAGAATGGCAAAGACGCTGGCGTACTGAGCCTGACTTATACCGGTGAAGATCGCGAACAGATCCGCGACATTCTTAACAGTATCGCTCGTAACTATCAGGAACAAAATATTGAGCGCAAATCGGCGGAAGCGTCGAAAAGCCTCGCCTTCCTCGCGCAACAGTTACCAGAAGTACGCAGCCGCCTTGATGTTGCCGAAAACAAACTGAATGCCTTCCGTCAGGATAAAGATTCTGTTGATCTGCCGCTGGAAGCAAAAGCGGTGCTTGATTCAATGGTGAACATCGACGCGCAGTTGAACGAACTGACCTTTAAAGAGGCGGAAATCTCCAAGCTGTACACCAAAGTTCACCCGGCGTACCGCACGCTGCTGGAGAAACGTCAGGCGCTGGAAGAAGAGAAAGCCAAACTTAACGGTCGCGTAACGGCGATGCCGAAAACCCAGCAGGAAATTGTCCGTCTGACCCGCGATGTCGAGTCTGGTCAACAGGTCTATATGCAACTGCTGAATAAAGAGCAGGAGCTGAAAATCACCGAAGCCAGCACCGTCGGCGATGTGCGCATTGTTGACCCGGCAATCACCCAGCCTGGTGTGCTGAAACCGAAGAAAGGGCTGATTATTCTCGGCGCAATCATCCTCGGCCTGATGCTTTCTATCGTGGGTGTGCTGCTGCGCTCGTTGTTCAATCGCGGCATTGAAAGCCCGCAGGTGCTGGAAGAACACGGCATCAGCGTCTATGCCTGCATCCCGCTGTCGGAATGGCAAAAAGCGCGCGATAGCGTCAAAACCATCAAAGGGGTTAAACGCTATAAACAGAGCCAGCTACTGGCGGTGGGGAATCCAACCGATCTGGCGATTGAAGCCATCCGTAGTCTGCGTACCAGTTTGCACTTCGCGATGATGCAGGCACAGAACAATGTGTTGATGATGACCGGGGTTAGCCCGTCAATCGGTAAAACCTTTGTCTGTGCCAACCTGGCGGCGGTGATCAGTCAGACCAATAAACGGGTGTTGTTGATCGACTGCGATATGCGCAAAGGCTACACCCACGAGCTGTTGGGCACCAATAACGTCAATGGCCTGTCGGAAATTCTGATTGGTCAGGGCGATATTACTACCGCTGCTAAACCGACCTCTATTGCCAAATTTGACCTGATCCCGCGCGGCCAGGTGCCGCCAAATCCTTCTGAACTGTTGATGAGCGAACGCTTTACCGAACTGGTGAACTGGGCGAGTAAAAACTACGACCTGGTGTTGATTGATACGCCGCCGATTCTGGCTGTGACCGATGCCGCGATTGTCGGGCGGCATGTCGGAACCACGTTGATGGTGGCGCGTTATGCGGTCAACACCTTGAAAGAAGTGGAAACCAGTCTGAGCCGCTTTGAGCAAAACGGTATTCCGGTGAAAGGGGTGATTCTGAACTCTATCTTCCGCCGCGCCAGCGCGTATCAGGATTATGGCTATTACGAATACGAATATAAGTCGGATGCGAAATAACGACGCCTGCATTCGCACCGCCCCGTAGGCCGGATAAGGCGCTCACGCCGCATCCGGCAAGCAAACCAGCTCATAAGCCGGGAGAACAACCTATGAAAGACAATCCGCTGATCTCAATCTATATGCCGACCTGGAACCGCCAACAACTGGCGATTCGGGCGATAAAATCGGTCCTGCGCCAGGACTACAGCAACTGGGAGATGATCATCGTGGATGATTGCTCCACCTCCTGGGAACAGCTGCAACAATACGTCACCGCCCTCAACGACTCGCGCATTACGTACATTCACAACGACATTAACAGCGGGGCGTGCGCGGTACGTAACCAGGCGATTATGCTGGCACAAGGGGAATACATCACCGGGATCGATGACGATGATGAATGGACACCCAACCGCCTGAGCGTCTTCCTCGCCCATAAACAGCAACTGGTCACACATGCGTTCTTGTACGCCAACGACTACGTTTGCCAGGGCGAAGTTTATTCCCAACCGGCAAGCTTGCCACTGTATCCCAAATCGCCGTATTCACGCCGCCTGTTCTACAAACGAAATATCATTGGTAATCAGGTGTTTAGCTGGGCGTGGCGTTTCAAAGAGTGCTTGTTCGATACCGAACTGAAAGCGGCACAGGATTACGACATCTTCCTGCGAATGGTGGTGGAGTACGGCGAACCGTGGAAAGTGGAAGAGGCGACGCAGATCCTGCATATCAATCACGGCGAAATGCAGATCACCTCGTCACCGAAAAAATTCTCCGGGTACTTCCACTTTTATCGTAAGCACAAAGACAAATTCGACCGCGCCAGCAAGAAATATCAGTTGTTTACCCTCTACCAGATCCGCAATAAACGCATGACCTGGCGCACCTTGTTGACGCTGCTGTCGGTGCGTAACGGCAAACGTCTGGCTGATGGAATTCGGGGGCGCTAAAGATGCTGGAAGATCTGCGCGCCAACAGCTGGAGTTTACGCCCGTGCTGCATGGTTCTTGCCTATCGCGTTGCTCATTTTTGTTCAGTGTGGCGCAAAAAAAACGTCCTCAACAATCTGTGGGCGGCCCCGCTGTTGGTGCTGTATCGCATTATCACCGAATGCATTTTCGGTTATGAAATCCAGGCCGCCGCGACCATTGGCCGACGCTTTACTATCCATCACGGCTATGCCGTGGTGATCAATAAAAACGTGGTCGCGGGGGATGATTTCACCATTCGCCACGGCGTCACTATCGGCAATCGTGGTGCCGATAACATGGCATGCCCACACATTGGCAACGGCGTCGAGCTTGGTGCCAATAACATGGCATGCCCACACATTGGCAACGGCGTCGAGCTTGGTGCCAACGTCATTATTCTCGGCGATATCACGATTGGTAACAACGTTACCGTGGGGGCGGGCAGCGTGGTGCTCGACGCAATCCCGGACAACGCGCTGGTGGTGGGAGAAAAAGCGCGAGTGAAGGTAATTAAATGAATATTCTGCAATTTAATGTGCGACTGGCGGAAGGCGGGGCGGCAGGTGTGGCGTTAGATCTCCACCAGCGCGCGCTGCAACAGGGGCTGGCGTCACATTTTGTCTACGGCTACGGCAAAGGCGGCAAAGAGAGCGTCAGCCATCAGAACTATCCGCAGGTCATCAAACATACGCCGCGGATGACCGCGATGGCGAACATTGCCCTGTTTCGTCTGTTTAATCGCGATCTGTTCGGCAATTTCAATGAGTTATATCGCACCATTACTCGCACACCGGGACCGGTAGTCCTGCATTTTCATGTGCTGCACAGCTACTGGTTGAATCTTAAGAGCGTGGTGCGCTTTTGCGAAAAGGTGAAAAACCACAAACCGGATGTCACTTTGGTCTGGACACTGCACGATCACTGGAGCGTTACCGGACGCTGTGCTTTTACCGACGGTTGCGAAGGTTGGAAAACAGGCTGCCAGAAATGCCCGACCTTAAATAACTATCCGCCGGTGAAGATTGATCGCGCGCATCAGCTGGTGGCGGGCAAACGGCAGTTATTTCGCGAGATGCTGGCGCTGGGCTGTCAGTTTATTTCCCCCAGCCAGCATGTGGCTGATGCTTTCAATAGTCTGTACGGTCCAGGGCGTTGCCGGATTATCAATAACGGTATTGATATGGCAACCGAAGCGATTCTGGCGGACCTGCCTCCGGTGCGCGAAACCCAGGGTAAGCCGAAAATCGCGGTGGTGGCGCATGACCTGCGTTACGACGGCAAAACTAACCAGCAACTGGTGCGCGAGATGATGGCGCTGGGTGACAAAATAGAACTGCATACCTTTGGTAAGTTTTCGCCGTTCACCGCTGGTAACGTGGTTAATCACGGCTTTGAAACTGACAAGCGCAAGTTGATGAGCGCGCTTAATCAGATGGATGCGCTGGTGTTCAGTTCTCGCGTCGATAACTACCCGCTGATTTTGTGTGAGGCGTTATCAATTGGTGTGCCGGTGATTGCCACCCATAGCGATGCGGCGCGGGAAGTGCTGCAAAAATCCGGCGGTCAAACCGTCAGCGAAGAAGAGGTGCTGCAACTGGTGCAGTTAAGCAAACCGGAAATCGCGCAGGCGATATTTGGTACCACGCTGGCTGAGTTCAGCCAGCGCAGCCGCGCCGCCTACAGTGGACAACAGATGCTGGAGGAGTATGTCAACTTCTATCAGAATCTGTAGCTACCTGCTGCTGCCGCTGATTTACCTGCTGGTTAACGTCAAAATCGCCCAGCTTGGCGAAAGTTTCCCCATCACCATCGTCACTTTTTTACCCGTCTTGTTATTGCTGTTTTTAGAACGCATCAGCGTTAAAAAATTGATGATTGCCTTAGGGGTTGGTGCGGGACTCACGGCGTTTAACTACCTGTTTGGTCAGTCGCTGGATGCCAGTAAATACGTCACTTCAACTATGCTGTTTGTCTATATTGTGATCATTATTGGCATGGTGTGGAGTATTCGTTTTAAAACAATTTCGCCACACAACCATCGCAAGATATTACGTTTCTTTTATCTGGTGGTGGGGCTGGTGGTGGCGCTGGCGGCGGTGGAGATGGCGCAAATTATCCTCACTGGCGGCAGCAGTATTATGGAGTCGATTTCGAAATATCTGATTTACAGCAACAGTTATGTGCTGAATTTCATTAAATTCGGCGGCAAGCGCACGACAGCACTTTATTTCGAACCGGCATTTTTCGCTCTGGCATTAATCTCAATTTGGCTCAGTATCAAACAGTTTGGTATCAAAACGCCTAAAACCGATGCTATGATTCTCGCAGGGATAATATTATCCGGATCGTTTTCAGGGGTTATGACCTTTATCCTGTTTTATTTGTTGGAGTGGGCGTTTCAATATCTGAATAAAGAGGCGATTAAGAAAAAGTTACCGTTAGCATTGATTTCTCTGGCTGTATTCCTGGTTGGTGTGGTAATCGCGTTTCCTTATATTTCCACCCGCTTGGGCGATTTAGGTACGGAAGGATCGTCATCGTATTATCGTATTGTCGGTCCACTGGTGATGGTCGGTTATTCTTTGAGCCATATTGACGGTGTAGTCAGATTTGGCTCACTTTATGAATATGTCGCATCATTCGGAATATTTAACGGTGCGGATGTCGGAAAAACCATAGACAATGGTTTGTATCTGCTGATTATTTATTTTTCCTGGTTCGCAGTGCTTTTATCACTGTGGTACATGGGGAAAGTGATAAAAATGATGATCAACGCTTTTGGTGATAATCGCAATTTTCGTGTGCAGCTCTATCTTTTTACTCCGGTGTCGCTGTTTTTTACCGGTTCGATATTTAGCCCGGAATATGCATTTTTAATCGTCTGTCCATTTATTTTGCGAAAAGCGTTAAATATACACCCTAAATAATTCGAGTTGCAGGAAGTTGGTGACGCAGCGAATCCCCAGGAGCGTACACGAGTACGTGACTGGGGTGAGCGAGGAAAACCAACGCACATGCAGCTTGAAGTATGACGGGTATTACGAGGTAAGAACATGTTGCTTAGCATAATCACCGTTGCGTTTCGTAACCTCGAAGGGATAGTCAAAACACACGCCTCGCTGGCGCATCTGGCGCAGGCGGACGATATCAGCTTCGAATGGATAGTTGTCGATGGCGGTTCCAATGACGGCACCCGTGAGTATCTGGAAAATCTCAATGGTATCTATAACCTACGCTTTGTCAGTGAACCAGATAAGGGCATCTACGACGCCATGAACAAAGGCATTGCGATGGCACAAGGCAAGTTTGCGCTGTTTCTCAACTCGGGCGATATTTTTCATCAGGATGCCGCAAATTTTGTCCGTAAGTTAAAAATGCAAAAAGATAACGTGATGATCACCGGCGATGCGCTGCTGGATTTTGGCGACGGGCATAAAATTAAGCGTAGTGCTAAACCGGGTTGGTATATTTATCACAGCCTGCCCGCCAGCCATCAGGCGATATTTTTCCCGGTATCCGGCTTGAAAAAATGGCGTTATGACCTGGAATATAAAGTTTCTTCCGATTACGCGCTGGCGGCCAAAATGTATAAAGCAGGTTATGCATTTAAAAAACTCAATGGCCTGGTGTCTGAATTTTCTATGGGTGGGGTATCTACCACCAATAATATGGAATTGTGCGCGGACGCGAAAAAAGTCCAACGGCAAATATTACATGTGCCTGGCTTCTGGGCTGAATTATCCTGGCATTTACGCCAGCGCACGACGGGTAAGACTAAAGCCTTATATAACAAAGTCTGAATATAAGGAATACCAATGCAAGATTTAAGCGGTTTCTCGGTGCCGAAAGGGTTCCGGGGCGGCAACGCTATTAAAGTGCAATTGTGGTGGGCAGTACAGGCAACAATATTTGCTTGGTCGCCACAAGTATTGTATCGCTGGCGGGCATTTTTATTACGTTTATTCGGCGCAAAAATAGGAAAAAACGTAGTTATTCGTCCGTCAGTAAAAATTACCTATCCGTGGAAATTAACCTTAGGTGATTACGCGTGGGTCGGCGATGAGGTCAATTTATATACCCTCGGTGAAATAACCATTGGCGCACATTCGGTGATATCGCAAAAAAGTTATTTATGCACCGGGAGCCACGACCATGCAAGTCGACATTTCACCATAAACGCCACGCCCATTGTGATTGGCGAGAAATGCTGGCTGGCAACCGATGTTTTTGTTGCTCCTGGCGTCACGATCGGCGACGGCACCGTCGTGGGTGCGCGAAGCAGTGTTTTTAAATCGCTTCCGGCAAATAGAGTTTGCCGGGGGAATCCCGCAGTGGTGATACGCGAACGCGTTGAAACTGAATAAATTCAAAAAATACAGAGGAATAAGACATGTCAAAAGTCGCTCTCATCACCGGTGTAACCGGACAAGACGGTTCTTACCTGGCAGAGTTTCTGCTGGAAAAAGGTTACGAGGTGCATGGTATTAAGCGTCGTGCATCGTCATTCAACACCGAGCGCGTGGATCACATTTATCAGGATCCGCATACCTGTAACCCGAAATTCCATCTGCATTATGGCGACCTGAGTGATACCTCCAACCTGACGCGCATTTTGCGTGAAGTGCAGCCGGATGAAGTGTACAACCTGGGGGCAATGAGCCACGTTGCGGTTTCTTTTGAGTCACCGGAATATACCGCAGACGTTGATGCGATGGGCACACTGCGTCTGCTGGAGGCGATCCGCTTCCTTGGTCTGGAAAAGAAAACCCGTTTCTATCAGGCTTCCACTTCTGAACTGTACGGTCTGGTGCAGGAAATTCCGCAGAAAGAAACCACGCCGTTCTACCCGCGATCTCCGTATGCTGTCGCCAAACTGTATGCCTACTGGATCACCGTTAACTACCGCGAATCCTACGGCATGTACGCTTGTAACGGCATTCTCTTTAACCATGAATCCCCACGCCGTGGCGAAACCTTCGTGACCCGCAAAATCACCCGCGCAATCGCCAATATCGCTCAAGGGCTGGAGTCGTGCCTGTACCTCGGCAATATGGACTCCCTGCGTGACTGGGGCCATGCCAAAGACTACGTAAAAATGCAGTGGATGATGCTGCAACAGGAACAACCGGAAGATTTTGTTATCGCTACCGGCGTTCAGTACTCCGTACGTCAGTTCGTGGAAATGGCGGCAGCACAGCTGGGCATCAAACTGCGCTTTGAAGGCACGGGCGTTGAAGAGAAGGGCATTGTGGTTTCCGTCACCGGGCATGACGCGCCGGGCGTTAAACCGGGCGATGTGATTATCGCCGTTGACCCGCGTTACTTCCGTCCTGCTGAAGTAGAAACGCTGCTCGGCGACCCAACCAAAGCGCACGAAAAACTGGGCTGGAAACCGGAAATCACCCTCAGAGAGATGGTATCTGAAATGGTGGCTAATGACCTCGAAGCGGCGAAAAAACACTCTCTGCTGAAATCTCACGGCTACGACGTGGCGATCGCGCTGGAGTCATAAGCATGAGTAAACAACGTATTTTTATCGCTGGCCATCGCGGGATGGTCGGTTCTGCCATCAAGCGACAGCTCGAACAGCGCGGTGATGTGGAACTGGTATTACGCACCCGCGACGAACTGAACCTGCTGGACAGCCGCGCGGTGCATGATTTCTTTGCCAGCGAGCGCATTGACCAGGTCTATCTGGCGGCGGCGAAAGTGGGCGGGATTGTCGCCAACAACACGTATCCGGCGGATTTCATCTACCAGAATATGATGATTGAGAGCAACATCATTCACGCTGCGCATCAGAACGACGTGAACAAACTGCTGTTTCTCGGATCGTCCTGCATCTACCCGAAACTGGCAAAACAGCCGATGGCAGAAAGCGAGCTGTTACAGGGCACGCTGGAGCCGACCAACGAGCCTTATGCCATTGCCAAAATCGCCGGGATCAAACTGTGCGAATCTTACAACCGCCAGTATGGACGCGATTACCGCTCTGTCATGCCGACCAACCTGTACGGGCCGCACGACAACTTCCATCCGAATAATTCGCATGTGATCCCCGCATTGCTGCGCCGCTTCCACGAGGCGACGGCACAGAATGCACCGGACGTGGTGGTGTGGGGCAGCGGTACGCCGATGCGCGAATTTCTGCATGTCGATGATATGGCGGCGGCAAGCATTCATGTCATGGAGCTGGCGCACGAAGTCTGGCTGGAAAACACCCAGCCGATGCTGTCGCACATTAACGTCGGCACGGGTGTTGACTGCACTATCCGCGAGCTGGCGCAAACCATCGCCAAAGTGGTGGGTTACAAAGGTCGGGTGGTTTTTGATGCCAGTAAACCGGATGGTACGCCGCGCAAACTGCTGGATGTGACGCGCCTGCATCAGCTTGGCTGGTATCACGAAATCTCACTGGAAGCGGGGCTTGCCAGCACTTACCAGTGGTTCCTTGAGAATCAAGACCGCTTTCGGGGGTAATGATGTTTTTACGTCAGGAAGACTTTGCCACGGTAGTGCGCTCCACTCCGCTTGTCTCTCTCGACTTTATTGTCGAGAACAGCCGCGGCGAGTTTCTGCTTGGCAAAAGAACCAACCGCCCGGCGCAGGGTTACTGGTTTGTGCCGGGAGGGCGCGTGCAGAAAGACGAAACGCTGGAAGCCGCATTTGAGCGGTTGACGATGGCGGAACTGGGGCTGCGTCTGCCGATAACAGCAGGCCAGTTTTACGGTGTCTGGCAGCACTTTTATGACGATAACTTCACCGGCACGGATTTCACCACTCACTATGTGGTGCTCGGTTTTCGCTTCAGAGTCGCGGAAGAAGAACTGTTACTGCCGGATGAGCAGCATGACGATTACCGCTGGCTGACGCCGGACGCACTGCTCGCCAGTGACAATGTTCACCCTAACAGCCGCGCCTATTTTCTCGCTGAGAAGCGTGCCGGAGTACCCGGATTATGAAAATACTGGTCTACGGCATTAACTACTCGCCGGAGTTAACCGGCATCGGCAAATACACCGGCGAGATGGTGGAATGGCTGGCGGCACAAGGTCATGAGGTGCGGGTCATTACCGCACCGCCTTACTACCCGCAGTGGCAGGTGGGCGAGAACTATTCCGCCTGGCGCTACAAACGAGAAGAGGGGGCCGCCACGGTGTGGCGCTGCCCGCTGTATGTGCCAAAACAGCCGAGCACCGTGAAACGCCTGTTACATCTCAGCAGCTTTGCCGCCAGCAGTTTCTTTCCTCTGATGGCGCAACGTCGCTGGAAGCCGGATCGCATTATCGGCGTAGTACCAACGCTGTTTTGCACACCGGGAATGCGCCTGCTGGCGAAACTCTCTGGTGCGCGTACCGTGCTGCATATTCAGGATTACGAAGTGGATGCCATGCTGGGGCTGGGCCTTGCCGGAAAAGGTAAAGGCGGCAAAGTGGCACAGCTGGCGACGGCGTTCGAACGTAGCGGACTGCATAACGTCGATAACGTCTCCACGATTTCGCGTTCGATGATGAATAAAGCCATCGAAAAAGGCGTGGCGGCGGAAAACGTCATTTTCTTCCCCAACTGGTCGGAAATCGCCCGTTTTCAGTATGTTGCAGACGCCGATGTTGACGCCCTTCGTAACCAGCTTGGCCTGCCAGATAACAAAAAAATCATTCTTTACTCCGGCAATATTGGTGAAAAGCAGGGGCTGGAAAACGTTATTGAAGCTGCCGATCGCCTGCGCGATGAACCGCTGATTTTTGCCATTGTCGGGCAGGGCGGCGGCAAAGCGCGGCTGGAAAAAATGGCGCAGCAGCGTGGACTGCGCAACATGCAATTTTTCCCCCTGCAATCGTATGACGCTTTACCCGCACTGCTGAAGATGGGCGATTGCCATCTGGTGGTGCAAAAACGCGGCGCGGCAGATGCCGTATTGCCGTCGAAACTGACCAATATTCTGGCAGTAGGCGGTAACGCGGTGATTACCGCAGAAGCCCACACAGAACTGGGGCAGCTTTGCGAAACCTTTCCGGGCATTGCGGTTTGCGTAGAACCGGAATCGGTCGAGGCGCTGGTGGCGGGGATTCGTCAGGCGCTCCTGCTGCCCAAACACAACACGGTGGCACGTGAATATGCCGAACGCACGCTCGATAAAGAGAACGTGTTACGTCAATTTATAAATGATATTCGGGGATAATTATGGCGCAGTCGAAACTCTATCCAGTTGTGATGGCAGGTGGCTCCGGTAGCCGCTTATGGCCGCTTTCCCGCGTACTTTATCCCAAGCAGTTTTTATGCCTGAAAGGCGATCTCACCATGCTGCAAACCACCATCTGCCGCCTGAACGGCGTGGAGTGCGAAAGCCCGGTGGTGATTTGCAATGAGCAGCACCGCTTTATTGTCGCGGAACAGCTGCGTCAACTGAACAAACTCACCGAGAACATTATTCTCGAACCGGCTGGGCGTAACACTGCACCTGCCATTGCGTTGGCGGCGCTGGCGGCAAAACGTCATAGTCCGGACAGCGATCCGTTAATGTTGGTCCTGGCGGCAGATCATGTGATTGCCGACGAAGACGCGTTCCGCGCCGCCGTGCGTAATGCCATGCCGTATGCCGAAGCGGGCAAGCTGGTCACCTTCGGCATTGTGCCGGATCTACCAGAAACCGGTTATGGCTATATTCGTCGCGGTGAAGTGTCTGCGGGCGAGCAGGATACGGTGGCCTTTGAAGTGGCGCAGTTTGTCGAAAAACCGAATCTGGAAACCGCCCAGGCCTATGTGGCAAGCGGCGAATATTACTGGAACAGCGGCATGTTCCTGTTCCGTGCCGGACGTTATCTCGAAGAACTGAAAAAATATCGCCCGGATATTCTCGATGCCTGTGAAAAGGCGATGAGTGCCGTCGATCCGGATCTCGATTTTATTCGTGTGGATGAAGAGGCGTTTCTCGCTTGCCCAGAAGAGTCGGTGGATTACGCGGTCATGGAACGTACGGCAGATGCCGTTGTGGTGCCGATGGATGCGGGCTGGAGCGATGTCGGTTCCTGGTCCTCTTTATGGGAGATCAGCGCCCACACCGCGGAAGGCAATGTTTGCCACGGCGATGTGATTAATCACAAAACCGAAAACAGCTACGTGTATGCCGAATCTGGCCTGGTCACCACCGTCGGGGTGAAAGATCTGGTAGTGGTGCAGACCAAAGACGCGGTGCTGATTGCCGACCGTAACGCGGTGCAGGATGTGAAAAAAGTGGTCGAGCAGATCAAAGCCGATGGTCGCCATGAGCATCGGGTGCATCGCGAAGTGTATCGCCCGTGGGGCAAATATGACTCTATCGACGCGGGCGACCGCTACCAGGTGAAACGCATCACCGTGAAACCGGGCGAGGGCTTGTCGGTACAGATGCACCATCACCGCGCGGAACACTGGGTAGTGGTCGCGGGAACGGCAAAAGTCACCATTGACGGTGATATCAAACTGCTTGGTGAAAACGAGTCCATTTATATTCCGCTGGGGGCAAAACACTGCCTGGAAAACCCGGGGAAAATTCCCCTCGATTTAATTGAAGTGCGCTCCGGCTCTTATCTCGAAGAGGATGATGTGGTGCGCTTCGCGGATCGCTACGGACGGGGGTAAATGTCGCATCAGGCGCTGTTTGTCGGATGCGGCGTGAACGCCTTATCCGACCTACGGTTCGGATTTGTAGGCCTGAAAAGACGCAGCAGCGTCGCATCAGGCGCTGGCTGTCGGATGCGGCATGAACGCCTTATCCGACCTACGGTACGGATTTGTAGGCCTGATAAGACGCGACAGCGTCGCATCAGGCGCTGGCTGTCGGATGCGGCGTGAACGCCTTATCCGACCTACGGTTCGGGTTTGTAGGCCTGATAAGACGCGACAGCGTCGCATCAGGCAATGAATGCAAAACAGCGATGTAAATAACGACAAAAACAAAATTGGCCGTTTCGGTCAGGGCCAACTATTGCCTGAAAAAGGGTAACGATATGAAAAAATTAACCTGCTTTAAAGCCTATGATATTCGCGGAAAATTAGGCGAAGAACTGAATGAAGATATCGCCTGGCGTATTGGGCGTGCCTATGGCGAATTTCTCAAACCGAAAACCATTGTTTTAGGCGGTGATGTCCGTCTCACCAGCGAAACCTTAAAACTGGCGCTGGCGAAAGGGTTACAGGATGCGGGCGTCGACGTGCTGGATATCGGCATGTCCGGCACCGAAGAGATCTATTTCGCCACGTTCCACCTCGGCGTGGATGGCGGCATCGAAGTTACCGCCAGCCATAATCCGATGGATTACAACGGCATGAAACTGGTGCGCGAAGGGGCTCGCCCGATCAGCGGTGATACCGGACTGCGCGACGTCCAGCGTCTGGCAGAAGCCAACGACTTCCCTCCCGTCGATGAAACTAAACGCGGTCGCTATCAGCAAATTAACCTGCGTGACGCATATGTTGATCACCTGTTCGGTTATATCAATGTCAAAAACCTCACGCCGCTCAAGCTGGTGATCAACTCCGGGAACGGTGCGGCGGGTCCGGTGGTGGACGCCATCGAAGCCCGCTTTAAAGCCCTCGGCGCACCCGTGGAATTGATCAAAGTACACAACACGCCGGACGGCAATTTCCCCAACGGTATTCCTAATCCATTGCTGCCGGAATGCCGAGACGATACCCGCAATGCGGTCATTAAACACGGCGCGGATATGGGTATTGCTTTTGATGGCGATTTTGACCGCTGTTTCCTGTTTGACGAAAAAGGACAGTTTATCGAGGGCTACTACATTGTCGGCCTGCTGGCAGAAGCGTTCCTCGAAAAAAATCCCGGCGCGAAGATCATCCACGATCCGCGTCTTTCCTGGAACACCGTTGATGTAGTGACTGCCGCAGGCGGCACCCCGGTGATGTCAAAAACCGGACACGCCTTTATTAAAGAACGTATGCGCAAGGAAGACGCCATCTACGGTGGCGAAATGAGCGCCCACCATTACTTCCGTGATTTCGCTTACTGCGACAGCGGCATGATCCCGTGGCTGCTGGTCGCCGAACTGGTGTGCATGAAAGGGAAAACGCTGGGCGAACTGGTGCGCGACCGCATGGCGGCATTCCCGGCAAGCGGTGAGATCAACAGCAAACTGGCGCAACCCGTTGAGGCGATTAATCGCGTCGAACAGCATTTTAGCCGCGAGGCGCTGGCGGTGGATCGCACCGATGGCATCAGCATGACCTTTGCCGACTGGCGCTTTAACCTGCGCTCCTCCAACACCGAACCGGTGGTACGCCTGAATGTGGAATCGCGCGGCGATGTGCCACTGATGGAAGCGCGAACGCGAACTCTGCTGACGTTGCTGAACGAGTAATGTCGGATCTTCCCTTACCCCATTGCGGGTAAGGGGCTAATAACAGGAACAACGATGACAAATCTAAAAAAGCGCGAGCGAGCGAAAACCAATGCATCGTTAATCTCTATGGTGCAACGCTTTTCAGATATCACCATCATGTTTGCCGGGCTATGGCTGGTTTGCGAAGTCAGCGGACTGTCATTCCTCTACATGCACCTGTTGGTGGCGCTGATTACGCTGGTGGTGTTCCAGATGTTGGGCGGCATCACCGATTTTTATCGCTCATGGCGAGGTGTTCGGGCAACGACAGAATTTGCCCTGTTGCTGCAAAACTGGACCTTAAGCGTGATTTTTAGCGCCGGACTGGTGGCGTTCAACAATGATTTCGACACGCAACTGAAAATCTGGCTGGCGTGGTATGGGCTGACCAGCATCGGGTTGGTGGCGTGTCGTTCGTGTATTCGCATTGGTGCGGGCTGGTTGCGTAATCATGGCTATAACAAGCGTATGGTTGCCGTGGCGGGGGATTTAGCTGCCGGGCAAATGCTGATGGAGAGCTTCCGTAATCAGCCGTGGTTAGGGTTTGAAGTGGTGGGCGTTTACCACGACCCAAAACCGGGCGGCGTTTCTAACGACTGGGCGGGCAATCTGCAACAGCTTGTCGAGGATGCGAAAGCGGGCAAGATTCATAACGTCTATATCGCGATGCAGATGTGCGACGGCGCGCGAGTGAAAAAACTGGTCCATCAACTGGCGGACACCACCTGTTCGGTGCTGCTGATCCCCGATGTCTTTACCTTCAACATTCTCCATTCACGCCTCGAAGAGATGAACGGCGTTCCGGTGGTGCCGCTGTATGACACGCCACTTTCCGGGGTAAACCGCCTGCTCAAACGTGCGGAAGATATTGTGCTGGCAACGCTGATCTTGCTGCTGATCTCCCCGGTGCTGTGCTGTATTGCGCTGGCGGTGAAACTCAGTTCACCAGGGCCGGTTATTTTCCGCCAGACTCGCTACGGCATGGATGGCAAGCCGATCAAAGTGTGGAAGTTCCGTTCGATGAAAGTGATGGAGAACGACAAAGTGGTGACCCAGGCGACGCAGAACGATCCGCGCGTCACCAAAGTGGGGAACTTTCTGCGCCGCACCTCGCTGGACGAACTGCCGCAGTTTATCAATGTGCTGACTGGCGGGATGTCGATTGTGGGGCCACGTCCGCACGCGGTGGCGCATAACGAACAATATCGCCAGCTCATTGAAGGCTACATGCTGCGCCACAAAGTGAAACCGGGCATTACCGGTTGGGCGCAGATTAACGGCTGGCGCGGCGAAACCGACACGCTGGAGAAAATGGAAAAACGCGTCGAGTTCGACCTTGAGTACATCCGCGAATGGAGCGTCTGGTTCGATATCAAAATCGTTTTCCTGACGGTATTCAAAGGCTTCGTTAACAAAGCGGCATATTGATATGAGCTTACGTGAAAAAACCATCAGCGGCGCGAAATGGTCGGCGATTGCCACAGTAATCATCATCGGCCTCGGGCTGGTGCAGATGACCGTGCTGGCGCGGATTATCGACAACCACCAGTTCGGTTTGCTTACCGTGTCGCTGGTGATTATCGCGCTGGCAGACACGCTTTCTGACTTCGGTATCGCTAACTCGATTATTCAGCGAAAAGAAATCAGCCATCTTGAACTCACCACGCTGTACTGGTTGAACGTCGGGCTGGGGATCGTGGTGTGCGTGGCGGTGTTTTTGTTGAGTGATGCCATTGGTGACGTGCTGAATAACCCGGATCTGGCGCCGTTGATTAAAACATTGTCGCTGGCGTTTGTGGTGATCCCCCACGGGCAACAGTTCCGCGCGTTGATGCAAAAGGAGCTGGAGTTCAACAAAATCGGCATGATCGAAACCAGCGCGGTGCTGGCGGGCTTTACTTTTACGGTGGTTAGCGCCCATTTCTGGCCGCTGGCGATGACCGCGATCCTCGGTTATCTGGTCAATAGTGCGGTAAGAACGCTGCTGTTTGGCTACTTTGGCCGAAAAATTTATCGTCCCGGTCTACATTTCTCGCTGGTGTCTGTTGCGCCGAACTTACGCTTTGGTGCCTGGCTGACGGCGGACAGCATCATCAACTATCTCAACACTAACCTTTCGACGCTGGTGCTGGCGCGTATTCTCGGCGCGGGCGTGGCAGGGGGGTACAACCTGGCGTACAACGTGGCCGTTGTGCCGCCGATGAAACTGAACCCGATCATCACCCGCGTGTTGTTTCCGGCGTTTGCCAAAATTCAGGACGACACCGAAAAGCTGCGCGTTAACTTCTACAAGCTGCTGTCGGTGGTGGGGATTATCAATTTTCCGGCGCTGCTGGGGCTGATGGTGGTGTCGAATAACTTTGTACCGCTGGTCTTTGGCGAAAAGTGGAACAGCATTATTCCGGTGCTGCAATTGCTGTGTATTGTGGGGCTACTGCGCTCAGTGGGTAACCCGATTGGCTCGCTGCTGATGGCGAAAGCGCGGGTGGATATCAGCTTTAAATTCAATGTATTCAAAACCTTTCTGTTTATTCCGGCGATTGTTATTGGCGGGCAGATGGCGGGCGCAATCGGCGTCACGCTTGGTTTCCTGCTGGTGCAGATTATCAACACCATTTTGAGTTATTTCGTGATGATTAAACCGGTGCTCGGTTCCAGTTATCGCCAGTACATCCTGAGTTTATGGCTGCCGTTTTATCTCTCGCTGCCGACGCTGGTGGTTAGTTATGCGCTGGGCATTGTGCTGAAAGGCCAACTGGTGCTGGGGATACTGCTGGCGGTGCAAATAGCCGCAGGCGTGCTGGCGTTTGTGGTGATGATTGTGTTGTCGCGCCATCCGCTGGTGGTGGAAGTGAAGCGTCAGTTTTGTCGCAGCGAAAAAATGAAAATGCTTTTACGGGCGGGGTGAATGGTTGTTTTCGGTTCCGGCAACGAACACAACAAACACAGCCTCACCTGGCATCAAATTTATGAGGAAAAAATGAAATTACTTATTCTGGGCAACCACACTTGCGGCAATCGCGGCGACAGCGCCATCTTGCGCGGCTTACTTGATGCCATCAACATCCTCAATCCACACGCCGAAGTGGACGTAATGAGCCGCTATCCGGTCAGTTCTTCCTGGCTGCTCAACCGTCCGGTAATGGGCGATCCGCTGTTCCTGCAAATGAAACAACACAACAGCGCGGCGGGTGTTGTCGGGCGCGTAAAAAAAGTCCTCCGTCGCCGCTACCAGCACCAGGTATTGCTCTCACGCGTCACCGACACCGGCAAGCTGCGTAATATCGCCATTGCCCAGGGATTCACTGACTTTGTGCGCCTGCTTTCAGGTTACGATGCCATTATCCAGGTCGGCGGATCGTTTTTTGTCGATCTCTACGGCGTGCCGCAGTTTGAACACGCGCTTTGCACGTTTATGGCGAAAAAGCCGCTGTTTATGATTGGTCACAGCGTTGGTCCCTTCCAGGATGAGCAATTTAACCAACTGGCGAACTACGTTTTTGGTCACTGCGACGCGCTGATCCTGCGCGAATCGGTCAGCCTTGAACTGATGAAACGCAGCAATATCACCACTGCAAAAGTTGAACATGGCGTCGATACCGCGTGGCTGGTCGATCACCACACCGAAGATTTCACCGCCAGCTATGCCGTTCAACACTGGCTGGACGTTGCCGCACAACAGAAAACGTTGGCAATTACCCTGCGCGAACTGGCACCGTTCGACAAACGTCTCGGCACCACTCAGCAAGCGTATGAAAAAGCCTTTGCCGGGGTGGTCAATCGCATTCTCAACGAAGGCTATCAGGTGATTGCGCTTTCCACCTGTACGGGCATCGACAGCTATAACAAAGACGACCGCATGGTGGCGCTCAACCTGCGCCAGCACATCAGCGATCATGCCCGTTATCACGTAGTGATGGATGAACTCAACGATCTGGAAATGGGCAAAATCCTCGGTGCCTGTGAACTCACCGTCGGTACGCGCCTGCACTCTGCCATTATCTCGATGAATTTCTCCACTCCGGCAATTGCCATCAACTACGAACATAAATCCGCCGGGATTATGCAGCAGCTGGGGCTGCCAGAGATGGCGATTGATATCCGTCATTTATTAGACGGCAGCCTGCAAGCGATGGTTGCGGATACCTTAGGCCAGCTTCCTGCGCTGAATACACGACTTAACGAAGCCGTCAGTCGCGAACGCCAGGCAGGAATGCAGATGGTGAAATCTGTGCTTGAACGCATCGGGGAGGCAAAATGAAGGTCGGCTTCTTTTTACTGAAATTTCCGTTGTCGTCGGAAACCTTCGTCCTCAATCAAATTACCGCGTTTATTGATATGGGCTTTGAAGTGGAGATTGTCGCGCTGCAAAAAGGCGATACGCAAAACACCCACGCGGCATGGACGAAATTTAACCTTGCCGCCAGAACTCGCTGGTTACAGGACGAACCACAAGGCAAAGTGGCGAAATTGCGCCACCGCGCCAGCCAGACGTTGCGCGGCATTCATCGTAAAAATACCTGGCAGGCGCTCAACCTCAAACGCTATGGTGCCGAGTCGCGGAACCTGATTTTGTCTGCCATTTGTGGTCAGGTCGCAACACCGTTTCATGCCGATGTTTTTATCGCTCATTTTGGCCCTGCGGGGGTAACCGCAGCAAAACTACGGGAACTGGGTGTCATTCGCGGCAAAATTGCCACTATCTTCCACGGTATTGATATCTCCAGTCGGGAAGTGCTCAACCATTACACTCCCGAATATCAACAACTGTTTCGCCGTGGCGACCTGATGTTACCGATTAGTGATCTGTGGGCCGGAAGGCTGCAAAAAATGGGCTGCCCGAGGGAAAAAATTGCCGTATCGCGCATGGGTGTAGACATGACGCGCTTTAGCCCGCGTCCGGTGAAAGCGCCCGCAACACCGCTGGAGATTATTTCCGTCGCACGCTTAACCGAGAAAAAAGGCCTGCATGTGGCGATCGAAGCCTGCCGTCAGTTGAAAGAGCAGGGCGTGGCATTTCGCTATCGCATCCTCGGCATTGGCCCGTGGGAACGACGCCTGCGCACCCTCATCGAACAATATCAACTGGAAGATGTGGTAGAGATGCCGGGCTTTAAACCGAGCCATGAAGTGAAAGCGATGCTCGACGACGCGGATGTCTTCCTGTTGCCTTCGGTAACGGGTGCGGATGGCGATATGGAAGGTATTCCGGTGGCGCTAATGGAAGCGATGGCGGTCGGTATTCCGGTGGTTTCTACTCTGCATAGCGGAATTCCGGAACTGGTGGAGGCCGACAAATCCGGCTGGCTGGTGCCTGAGAACGATGCTCGTGCACTGGCGCAACGACTGGTGGCGTTTAGCCAACTGGACACCGACGAACTGGCTCCGGTCGTCAAACGTGCGCGCGAAAAAGTCGAACACGATTTTAACCAGCAGGTGATCAATCGAGAACTCGCCAGCTTGCTGCAGGCTTTATAGAGGAGAACGCATGCCATTTAAAAAACTCTCCCGACGCACCTTCCTGACGGCAAGCTCGGCGCTTGCCTTCCTCCATACCCCTTTCGCTCGCGCACTTCCTGCCCGACAAAGCGTCAATATCAACGACTACAATCCACACGACTGGATCGCCTCATTTAAACAAGCCTTCAGCGAAGGGCAAACGGTCGTCGTGCCTGGCGGATTGGTTTGCGACAATATCAACACTGGCATCTTCATCCCCCCTGGCAAAACGTTACACATCCTGGGAAGCCTGCGCGGCAACGGCAGAGGGCGATTTGTCTTACAGGACGGCAGCCAGGTGACAGGGGAGAAGGGCGGCAGTATGCATAACATCACCCTGGATGTGCGCGGCTCTGACTGCACCATTAAAGGGCTGGCGATGAGCGGCTTTGGCCCGGTAACGCAGATTTATATCGGCGGCAAAAACAAACGGGTCATGCGCAACCTGACCATCGATAACCTCATTGTCAGCCACGCTAATTACGCCATCTTACGTCAGGGATTTCATAATCAGATTATCGGTGCCAACATCACCAATTGTAAGTTTAGCGACTTACAGGGCGACGCTATTGAATGGAACGTAGCGATTAACGACAGTGATATTTTGATCTCCGACCACATCATCGAGCGCATCAACTGTACCAACGGCAAAATCAACTGGGGCATTGGCATAGGTCTTGCGGGAAGTACCTACGATAATAATTATCCGGAAAACCAGGCAGTGAAAAACTTTGTCGTGGCGAATATCACGGGATCGGATTGTCGGCAGTTGATCCATGTTGAAAATGGTAAACATTTTGTTATTCGTAATATCAAAGCCCGCAATATCACGCCGGATTTCAGTAAGAAAGCAGGTATTGATAACGCGACAGTCGCTATTTACGGTTGTGACAATTTCGTGATTGATAATATTGAAATGATTAATAGCGCCGGGATGTTAATCGGCTATGGGGTAATTAAAGGCAAATATCTCTCGATACCGCAAAATTTCCGAGTGAATAATATTCAACTGGATAACACCCATCTTGCTTATAAATTGCGCGGCATCCAAATCTCCGCCGGGAATGCTGTCTCCTTTGTGGCGCTGACTAACATTGAGATGAAGCGTGCGTCGCTGGAGTTACACAACAAACCGCAACATCTTTTTATGCGAAATATCAATGTGATGCAGGAGTCCTCTGTTGGACCCGCATTGAGCATGAACTTCGACATGCGCAAAGACGTTCGAGGCGTGTTTATGTCAAAGCGTGAGACGCTGCTTTCACTTGCGAATATTCATGCAGTGAATGAAATGGGGCAAAGCTCCGTCGATATCGACAGGATTAATCACCATATTGTTAATGTGGAAAAGGTTAACTTTAGATTGCCGGAACGGAGAGAGTAGATTTGCGACCATTCCTGGAAAAATGGAGCCATACTTAGGAACAATGCTACTGCAATCCACAACGAAGCGGCGTAGCATCACAAGTAATTCAGTAATCAATTCAGGGTAATTGATGCTGGCGAAAAAAATCGAACAAGCTATAATTCAGCAACCATTTTACAGGTGGATGAAATAATGACGAATTTAAAAGCAGTTATTCCTGTAGCGGGTCTTGGGATGCATATGTTGCCTGCCACTAAGGCGATTCCCAAAGAGATGCTACCGATCGTCGACAAGCCAATGATTCAGTACATTGTTGACGAGATTGTGGCTGCAGGGATCAAAGAAATCCTCCTGGTAACTCACGCGTCCAAGAACGCGGTCGAAAACCACTTCGACACCTCTTATGAATTAGAATCTCTCCTTGAACAGCGCGTGAAGCGTCAACTGCTGGCGGAAGTGCAGTCTATCTGTCCGCCGGGCGTGACCATTATGAACGTGCGTCAGGGCGAACCTTTAGGTTTAGGCCACTCCATTTTGTGTGCACGACCCGCCATTGGTGACAACCCATTTGTTGTGGTATTGCCGGACGTTGTGATCGACGACGCCAGTGCCGACCCGCTGCGCTACAACCTTGCCGCTATGATTGCGCGCTTCAACGAAACGGGCCGCAGCCAGGTGCTGGCAAAACGTATGCCGGGTGACCTCTCTGAATACTCCGTCATTCAGACCAAAGAGCCGCTGGACCGCGAAGGTAAAGTCAGCCGCATTGTTGAATTTATCGAAAAACCGGATCAGCCGCAGACGCTGGACTCAGACATCATGGCCGTTGGTCGCTATGTGCTTTCTGCAGATATTTGGCCGGAACTTGAACGCACTCAGCCTGGTGCATGGGGACGTGTTCAGCTGACTGATGCCATCGCTGAACTGGCGAAAAAACAGTCCGTTGATGCCATGCTGATGACAGGTGATAGCTACGACTGCGGTAAAAAAATGGGCTATATGCAGGCGTTCGTGAAGTATGGACTACGCAACCTGAAAGAAGGGGCGAAGTTCCGCAAAGGCATTGAGAAGTTGTTAAGCGAATAATGAAAATCTGACTGGATGTAACGGTTGATAAGAAAATTATAACGGCAGTGAAGATTCGTAGCGAAAGTAATTTGTTGCGAATATTCCTGCCGTTGTTTTATATAAACAATCAGAATAACAACGAGTTAGCAATAGGATTTTAGTCAAAGTTTTCCAGGATTTTCCTTGTTTCCAGAGCGGATTGGTAAGACAATTAGCGTTTGAATTTTTCGGGTTTAGCGCGAGTGGGTAACGCTCGCTACATCGTAGGCATGCATGCAGTGCTCTGGTAGCTGTAAAGCCAGGGGCGGTAGCGTGCATTAATACCTCTATTAATCAACCTAAGAGCCGCTTATTTCACAGCATGCTCTGAAGTAATATGGAATAAATTAAGTGAAAATACTTGTTACTGGTGGCGCAGGATTTATTGGTTCTGCTGTAGTTCGTCACATTATAAATAATACGCAGGATAGTGTTGTTAATGTCGATAAATTAACGTACGCCGGAAACCTGGAATCACTTGCTGATGTTTCTGATTCTGAACGCTATGTTTTCGAACATGCGGATATTTGCGATGCAGCTGCAATGGCACGGATCTTTGCTCAGCATCAGCCGGATGCAGTGATGCACCTGGCAGCTGAAAGCCATGTGGATCGTTCCATTACAGGCCCTGCGGCATTTATTGAAACCAATATTGTTGGTACATATGTTCTTTTAGAAGCCGCTCGCAATTACTGGTCTGCTCTTGATAGCGACAGAAAAAATAGCTTCCGTTTTCATCATATTTCTACTGACGAAGTCTATGGTGATTTGCCTCATCCTGACGAAGTAAATAATAAAGAAAAATTACCCTTATTTACTGAGACGACAGCTTACGCGCCAAGCAGCCCTTATTCCGCATCCAAAGCATCCAGCGATCATTTAGTCCGCGCGTGGAAACGTACCTATGGATTACCGACCATTGTGACTAATTGCTCTAATAATTATGGTCCTTATCATTTCCCGGAAAAATTGATTCCATTGGTTATTCTCAATGCTCTGGAAGGTAAAGGATTACCTATTTATGGTAAAGGGGATCAAATTCGCGACTGGCTGTATGTTGAAGATCATGCGCGTGCGTTATATACCGTCGTAACCGAAGGTAAAGCGGGTGAAACTTATAACATTGGTGGACACAACGAAAAGAAAAACATCGATGTAGTGCTCACTATTTGTGATTTGTTGGATGAGATTGTCCCGAAAGAGAAATCTTACCGCGAGCAAATCACTTATGTTGCCGATCGTCCGGGACACGATCGCCGTTATGCGATTGATGCTGAGAAGATTGGTCGCGAATTGGGATGGAAACCACAGGAAACGTTTGAGAGTGGGATTCGTAAAACGGTGGAATGGTACCTGTCCAATACAAAATGGGTTGATAATGTGAAAAGTGGTGCCTATCAATCGTGGATTGAACAGAACTATGAGGGCCGCCAGTAATGAATATCCTCCTTTTTGGCAAAACAGGGCAGGTAGGTTGGGAACTACAGCGTGCTCTGGCACCTCTGGGTAATTTGATTGCTCTTGATGTTCACTCCACTGATTACTGTGGTGATTTTAGTAATCCTGAAGGTGTAGCTGAAACCGTAAGAAGCATTCGGCCTGATATTATTGTCAACGCAGCCGCTCACACCGCAGTAGACAAAGCAGAATCAGAACCGGAGTTTGCACAATTACTTAACGCGACGGGTGTCGAAGCGATCGCGAAAGCAGCCAATGAAGTCGGCGCCTGGGTTATACACTACTCTACTGACTACGTATTTCCGGGGACTGGTGAAATACCATGGCAGGAGGCGGATGCAACCGCACCGCTAAATGTTTACGGTGAAACCAAGTTAGCTGGAGAAAAAGCATTACAAGAGCATTGTGCGAAGTACCTTATTTTCCGGACCAGCTGGGTCTATGCAGGTAAAGGAAATAACTTCGCCAAAACAATGTTGCGTCTGGCAAAAGAGCGTGAAGAATTAGCCGTTATTAATGATCAGTTTGGTGCGCCAACTGGCGCAGAGTTACTGGCTGATTGTACGGCACATGCCATTCGTGTGGCACTGAATAAACCGGAAGTCGCAGGCTTGTACCATCTGGCAGCTAGTGGTACCACAACGTGGCACGATTATGCTGCGCTGGTTTTTGAAGAGGCGCGCAAAGCAGGCATTCCCCTTGCACTCAACAAGCTCAACGCAGTACCAACAACAGCCTATCCTACACCAGCTCGTCGTCCACATAACTCTCGCCTTAATACAGAAAAATTTCAGCAGAACTTTGCGCTTGTCTTGCCTGACTGGCAGGTTGGCGTGAAACGAATGCTTAACGAATTATTTACGACTACAGCAATTTAATAGTTTTTGCATCTTGTTCGTGATGGTGGAGCAAGATGTATTAAAAGGAATGATGAAATGAAAACGCGTAAAGGTATTATTTTGGCGGGTGGTTCTGGTACTCGTCTTTATCCTGTGACGATGGCCGTCAGTAAACAGCTGTTACCGATTTATGATAAACCGATGATCTATTACCCGCTTTCTACACTGATGTTAGCGGGTATTCGCGATATTCTAATTATAAGTACGCCACAGGATACTCCTCGTTTTCAACAACTGCTGGGTGACGGGAGTCAGTGGGGGCTAAATCTTCAGTACAAAGTGCAACCGAGTCCAGATGGTCTTGCGCAGGCATTTATCATCGGTGAAGAGTTTATCGGTGGTGATGATTGTGCTTTGGTTCTAGGTGATAATATCTTTTACGGTCACGATCTGCCGAAGTTAATGGATGTCGCTGTTAACAAAGAAAGTGGTGCAACGGTATTTGCCTATCACGTTAATGATCCTGAACGCTACGGTGTCGTTGAGTTTGATAAAAACGGTACGGCGATCAGCCTGGAAGAAAAACCGCTACAACCAAAAAGTAATTATGCGGTAACCGGGCTTTATTTCTATGATAACGACGTTGTCGAAATGGCGAAAAATCTTAAGCCTTCTGCCCGCGGTGAACTGGAAATTACCGATATTAACCGTATTTATATGGAACAGGGGCGTTTATCCGTTGCCATGATGGGACGTGGTTATGCATGGCTGGACACGGGGACACATCAAAGTCTTATTGAGGCAAGCAATTTTATCGCAACAATAGAAGAACGTCAGGGGCTGAAAGTTTCCTGCCCGGAAGAAATTGCTTACCGTAAAGGTTTTATCGATGCTGAGCAGGTGAAAGTATTAGCTGAACCGTTGAAGAAAAATGCTTATGGTCAGTATCTGCTGAAAATGATTAAAGGTTATTAATAAAATGAACGTAATTAAAACAGAAATTCCAGATGTACTGATTTTTGAACCGAAAGTTTTTGGTGATGAGCGTGGTTTTTTTATGGAAAGCTTTAATCAGAAAGTTTTTGAAGAAGCTGTAGGGCGGAAGGTTGAATTTGTTCAGGATAATCATTCTAAATCATCTAAGGGTGTGTTACGCGGACTGCACTATCAGCTGGAACCTTATGCTCAAGGTAAATTAGTTCGTTGTGTGGTCGGTGAAGTATTTGATGTAGCAGTTGATATTCGTAAATCGTCACCTACATTTGGGAAATGGGTTGGGGTGAATTTGTCTGCTGAGAATAAGCGTCAGTTGTGGATCCCTGAGGGGTTTGCGCATGGTTTTTTGGTGTTAAGCGAGATAGCAGAGTTTGTTTATAAGACGACAAATTATTATCATCCTGAATCAGAAGGTTGCATAAAATGGGATGATTCTTTTTTGATGATTGATTGGCCAAATAAACCGATAGCAATCTCAGAAAAAGATAAAAAAGGCTCATCAATTTTGAGGCTAAATGACTATTGATGTTGAAAAAAAAACTTCAAAAAATAAAGGAATATCATTCAGTATTGGAGTTGGCAATAATTCAGGGTGCGAATGCCATATTTCCTGTGTTGGTATTCCCATTTTTTCTTATTACCTTAGGGGAAAACATCTTTTCAAGTATTGCTGTTGGTGAAGTACTAGCACTATATGTGCTTATATTTTCGCTATACAGTTTTGATATTATAAGTGTGCAGAAGGTAATTTCAAGTGTAACAAAAGATGAAATATTTAAAGTTTACATTCTGACACTAATCTGTAGGTTGTGTTTATTTGTTATTTCAGGAATATGTCTTTTATTTATAACGTATTTAATTAATAAAACATTAAGTGTATACTTGGGATTGTTTTTATTGTACCC
>NZ_JABWMS020000056.1:0-30049 GCF_013369155.2 Escherichia sp. 94.0001
ACGGTCTGCGTTTCGCAATCCGTGAAGGCGGCCGTACCGTTGGCGCGGGCGTTGTAGCAAAAGTTCTGAGCTAATTGCCGATAACATTTGACGCAATGCGCACTAAAAGGGCATCATTTGATGCCCTTTTTGCACGCTTTCGTACCAGAACCTGGCTCATCAGTGATTTTCTTTGTCATAATCATTGCTGAGACAGGCTCTGTTGAGGGCGTATAATCCGAAAAGCTAATACGCGTTTCGATTTGGTTTGCCTCGCGATCGCGGGGTGAAAATGTTTGTAGAATACTTCTGACAGGTTGGTTTATGAGTGCGAATACCGAAGCTCAAGGAAGCGGGCGCGGCCTGGAAGCGATGAAGTGGGTCGTTGTGGTGGCATTGCTCCTGGTGGCGATTGTCGGCAACTATCTTTATCGCGACATTATGCTGCCGCTGCGTGCGCTGGCCGTAGTAATTCTGATTGCTGCAGCGGGTGGTGTCGCGCTGTTAACGACAAAAGGTAAAGCTACCGTTGCTTTTGCCCGTGAAGCGCGTACCGAAGTCCGTAAGGTCATTTGGCCGACTCGCCAGGAAACATTGCACACCACGCTGATTGTGGCTGCGGTTACCGCAGTAATGTCACTGATCCTGTGGGGACTGGATGGTATTCTGGTTCGCCTGGTATCCTTTATCACTGGCCTGAGGTTCTGAGATGTCTGAAGCTCCTAAAAAGCGCTGGTACGTCGTTCAGGCGTTTTCCGGTTTTGAAGGCCGCGTAGCAACGTCGCTACGTGAGCATATCAAATTACATAACATGGAAGATTTGTTTGGTGAAGTCATGGTACCAACCGAAGAAGTGGTTGAAATCCGTGGCGGACAGCGTCGCAAAAGCGAACGCAAATTCTTCCCTGGCTACGTCCTCGTTCAGATGGTGATGAACGACGCGAGCTGGCACCTGGTGCGCAGCGTACCGCGTGTGATGGGCTTCATCGGCGGTACTTCCGATCGTCCTGCGCCAATCAGCGATAAAGAAGTGGATGCGATTATGAATCGCCTGCAGCAGGTTGGCGATAAGCCGCGTCCGAAAACGCTGTTTGAACCGGGTGAAATGGTTCGTGTTAATGATGGTCCGTTCGCTGACTTCAACGGTGTTGTTGAAGAAGTTGATTACGAGAAATCTCGTCTGAAAGTGTCTGTTTCTATCTTCGGTCGTGCGACCCCGGTAGAGCTGGACTTCAGCCAGGTTGAAAAAGCCTAACCCAGCGATCAAAAAAGCGGCGATTTAATCGTTGCACAAGGCGCGAGATTGGAATACAATTTCGCGCCTTTTGTTTTTATGGGCCTTGCCCGTAAAACGATTTTTTATATCACGGGGAGCCTCTCAGAGGCGTTATTACCCAACTTGAGGAATTTATAATGGCTAAGAAAGTACAAGCCTATGTCAAGCTGCAGGTTGCAGCTGGTATGGCTAACCCGAGTCCGCCAGTAGGTCCGGCTCTGGGTCAGCAGGGCGTAAACATCATGGAATTCTGCAAAGCGTTCAACGCAAAAACTGATTCCATCGAAAAAGGTCTGCCGATTCCGGTAGTAATCACCGTTTACGCTGACCGTTCTTTCACTTTCGTTACCAAGACTCCGCCGGCAGCAGTTCTGCTGAAAAAAGCGGCTGGTATCAAGTCTGGTTCCGGTAAGCCGAACAAAGACAAAGTGGGTAAAATTTCCCGCGCTCAGCTGCAGGAAATCGCGCAGACCAAAGCTGCCGACATGACTGGTGCCGACATTGAAGCGATGACTCGCTCCATCGAAGGTACTGCACGTTCCATGGGCCTGGTAGTGGAGGACTAAGAAATGGCTAAACTGACCAAGCGCATGCGTGTTATCCGCGAGAAAGTTGATGCGACCAAACAATACGACATCAACGAAGCTATCGCTCTGCTGAAAGAGCTGGCGACTGCTAAATTCGTAGAAAGCGTGGACGTTGCTGTTAACCTCGGCATCGACGCTCGTAAATCTGACCAGAACGTACGTGGTGCAACTGTACTGCCGCACGGTACTGGCCGTTCCGTTCGCGTAGCCGTATTTACCCAGGGTGCAAACGCTGAAGCTGCTAAAGCTGCAGGCGCTGAACTGGTAGGTATGGAAGATCTGGCTGACCAGATCAAGAAAGGCGAAATGAACTTTGACGTTGTTATTGCTTCTCCGGATGCAATGCGCGTTGTTGGCCAGCTGGGCCAGGTTCTGGGTCCGCGCGGCCTGATGCCAAACCCGAAAGTGGGTACTGTAACGCCGAACGTTGCTGAAGCGGTTAAAAACGCTAAAGCTGGCCAGATTCGTTACCGTAACGACAAAAACGGCATCATCCACACCACCATCGGTAAAGTGGACTTTGACGCTGACAAACTGAAAGAAAACCTGGAAGCTCTGCTGGTTGCGCTGAAAAAAGCAAAACCGACTCAGGCTAAAGGCGTGTACATCAAGAAAGTTAGCATCTCCACCACCATGGGTGCAGGTGTTGCAGTTGACCAGGCTGGCCTGAGCGCTTCTGTAAACTAATGCCTTTACGTGGGCGGTGATTTTGTCTACAATCTTACCCCCACGTATAATGCTTAATGCAGACGTATATCCGAGATATTCGGGTTGTAGCAAGGCGGCAACTGAGTGAGTCGCCAGGAGCATAGCTAACTATGTGACTGGTGCGAACGAAGGAAGCCAACGCCGCTACAAGCTGAATAGCGACGGATAGAAAAGATTTGTTCGTTGGAGCCTGGCCTATCCAGGCCTCCGTCGAAGACCGCAGGAGTTTCGCAAGAAACTTAATCCCCTGCGTAGACGGTGACAGAACGCTAAGATTATTCTTTTATATTCTGGCTTGTTTCTGCTCACCGTAATTAAGACGCTCTCTCCGTTTGGAGGAGTGAAGTGAGTTCCAGAGATTTTCTCTGGCAAACATCCAGGAGCAAAGCTAATGGCTTTAAATCTTCAAGACAAACAAGCGATTGTTGCTGAAGTCAGCGAAGTAGCCAAAGGCGCGCTGTCTGCAGTAGTTGCGGATTCCCGTGGCGTAACTGTAGATAAAATGACTGAACTGCGTAAAGCAGGTCGCGAAGCTGGCGTATACATGCGTGTTGTTCGTAACACCCTGCTGCGCCGTGCTGTTGAAGGTACTCCGTTCGAGTGCCTGAAAGACGCGTTTGTTGGTCCGACCCTGATTGCATACTCTATGGAACACCCGGGCGCAGCTGCTCGTCTGTTCAAAGAGTTCGCGAAAGCGAATGCAAAATTTGAGGTCAAAGCCGCTGCCTTTGAAGGTGAGCTGATCCCGGCGTCTCAGATCGACCGCCTGGCAACTCTGCCGACCTACGAAGAAGCAATTGCACGCCTGATGGCAACCATGAAAGAAGCTTCGGCTGGCAAACTGGTTCGTACTCTGGCTGCTGTACGCGATGCGAAAGAAGCTGCTTAATCGCAGTTATCTTTTTAACGCATTCGCTTACGTATAAACTTATTCTGATATTCAGGAACAATTTAAATGTCTATCACTAAAGATCAAATCATTGAAGCAGTTGCAGCTATGTCTGTAATGGACGTTGTAGAACTGATCTCTGCAATGGAAGAAAAATTCGGTGTTTCCGCTGCTGCTGCTGTAGCTGTAGCTGCTGGCCCGGTTGAAGCTGCTGAAGAAAAAACTGAATTCGACGTAATTCTGAAAGCTGCTGGCGCTAACAAAGTTGCTGTTATCAAAGCAGTACGTGGCGCAACTGGCCTGGGTCTGAAAGAAGCTAAAGACCTGGTAGAATCTGCACCGGCTGCTCTGAAAGAAGGCGTGAGCAAAGACGACGCAGAAGCACTGAAAAAAGCTCTGGAAGAAGCTGGCGCTGAAGTTGAAGTTAAATAAGCCAACCCTTCCGGTTGCAGCCTGAGAAATCAGGCTGATGGCTGGTGACTTTTTAGTCACCAGCCTTTTTGCGCTGTAAGGCGCCAGTAGCGTTTCACACTGTTTGACTACTGCTGTGCCTTTCAATGCTTGTTTCTATCGACGACTTAATATACTGCGACAGGACGCCCGTTCTGTGTAAATCGCAATGAAATGGTTTAAGCGTGATAGCAACAGGCATTGCGGAAAGTGTTCCATTTTCCGGTCAACAAAATAGTGTTGCACAAACTGTCCGCTCAATGGACAGATGGGTCGACTTGTCAGCGAGCTGAGGAACCCTATGGTTTACTCCTATACCGAGAAAAAACGTATTCGTAAGGATTTTGGTAAACGTCCACAAGTTCTGGATGTACCTTATCTCCTTTCTATCCAGCTTGACTCGTTTCAGAAATTTATCGAGCAAGATCCTGAAGGGCAGTATGGTCTGGAAGCTGCTTTCCGTTCCGTATTCCCGATTCAGAGCTACAGCGGTAATTCCGAGCTGCAATACGTCAGCTACCGCCTTGGCGAACCGGTGTTTGACGTCCAGGAATGTCAAATCCGTGGCGTGACCTATTCCGCACCGCTGCGCGTTAAACTGCGTCTGGTGATCTATGAGCGCGAAGCGCCGGAAGGCACCGTAAAAGACATTAAAGAACAAGAAGTCTACATGGGCGAAATTCCGCTCATGACGGACAACGGTACCTTTGTTATCAACGGTACTGAGCGTGTTATCGTTTCCCAGCTGCACCGTAGTCCGGGCGTCTTCTTTGACTCCGACAAAGGTAAAACCCACTCTTCGGGTAAAGTGCTGTATAACGCGCGCATCATCCCTTACCGTGGTTCCTGGCTGGACTTCGAATTCGATCCGAAGGACAACCTGTTCGTACGTATCGACCGTCGCCGTAAACTGCCTGCGACCATCATTCTGCGTGCCCTGAACTACACCACAGAGCAGATCCTCGACCTGTTCTTTGAAAAAGTTATCTTTGAAATCCGTGATAACAAGCTGCAGATGGAACTGGTGCCGGAACGCCTGCGTGGTGAAACCGCATCTTTTGACATCGAAGCTAACGGTAAAGTGTACGTAGAAAAAGGCCGCCGTATTACTGCGCGCCACATTCGCCAGCTGGAAAAAGACGACGTCAAACTGATCGAAGTCCCGGTTGAGTACATCGCAGGTAAAGTGGTTGCTAAAGACTACATTGATGAGTCTACCGGCGAGCTGATCTGCGCAGCGAACATGGAGCTGAGCCTGGATCTACTGGCTAAGCTGAGCCAGTCTGGTCACAAGCGTATCGAAACGCTGTTCACCAACGATCTGGATCACGGCCCGTATATCTCTGAAACCTTACGTGTCGACCCAACTAACGATCGTCTGAGCGCACTGGTAGAAATCTACCGCATGATGCGCCCTGGCGAGCCGCCGACTCGTGAAGCCGCTGAAAGCCTGTTCGAGAACCTGTTCTTCTCCGAAGACCGCTATGACTTGTCTGCGGTTGGTCGTATGAAGTTCAACCGTTCTCTGCTGCGCGACGAAATCGAAGGTTCCGGTATCCTGAGCAAAGACGACATCATTGATGTTATGAAAAAGCTCATCGATATCCGTAACGGTAAAGGCGAAGTCGATGATATCGACCACCTCGGTAACCGTCGTATCCGTTCCGTTGGCGAAATGGCGGAAAACCAGTTCCGCGTTGGCCTGGTACGTGTAGAGCGTGCGGTGAAAGAGCGTTTGTCTCTGGGCGATCTGGATACCCTGATGCCTCAGGATATGATCAACGCCAAACCGATTTCCGCAGCAGTGAAAGAGTTCTTTGGTTCCAGCCAGCTGTCTCAGTTTATGGACCAGAACAACCCGCTGTCTGAGATTACGCACAAGCGTCGTATCTCCGCACTCGGCCCAGGCGGTCTGACCCGTGAACGTGCAGGCTTCGAAGTTCGAGACGTACACCCGACTCACTACGGTCGCGTATGTCCAATCGAAACTCCTGAAGGCCCGAACATCGGTCTGATCAACTCCCTGTCCGTGTACGCACAGACTAACGAATATGGCTTCCTTGAGACGCCGTACCGTAAAGTGATCGACGGTGTTGTAACCGACGAAATTCACTACCTGTCTGCTATCGAAGAAGGCAACTACGTTATCGCCCAGGCGAACTCCAACCTGGATGAAGAAGGCCACTTCGTAGAAGACCTGGTAACTTGCCGTAGCAAAGGCGAATCCAGCTTGTTCAGCCGCGACCAGGTTGACTACATGGACGTATCCACCCAGCAGGTGGTATCCGTCGGTGCGTCCCTGATCCCGTTCCTTGAACACGATGACGCCAACCGTGCATTGATGGGTGCGAACATGCAACGTCAGGCCGTTCCGACTCTGCGAGCTGATAAGCCGCTGGTTGGTACGGGTATGGAACGTGCTGTTGCCGTTGACTCCGGTGTAACTGCGGTTGCTAAACGTGGTGGTGTCGTTCAGTACGTGGATGCTTCCCGTATCGTTATTAAAGTTAACGAAGACGAGATGTATCCGGGCGAAGCGGGTATCGACATCTACAACCTGACCAAATACACCCGTTCTAACCAGAACACCTGTATCAACCAGATGCCGTGTGTGTCTCTGGGTGAACCGGTAGAGCGCGGCGACGTGCTGGCAGACGGTCCGTCCACCGACCTCGGTGAACTGGCGCTCGGTCAGAACATGCGCGTAGCGTTCATGCCGTGGAATGGTTACAACTTCGAAGACTCCATCCTCGTATCCGAGCGTGTTGTTCAGGAAGACCGTTTCACCACCATCCACATTCAGGAACTGGCATGTGTGTCCCGTGACACCAAGCTGGGGCCAGAAGAGATCACCGCTGACATCCCGAACGTGGGTGAAGCTGCGCTCTCCAAACTGGATGAATCCGGTATCGTTTACATTGGTGCGGAAGTAACCGGTGGCGACATTCTGGTTGGTAAGGTAACGCCGAAAGGTGAAACTCAGCTGACCCCAGAAGAAAAACTGCTGCGTGCGATCTTCGGTGAGAAAGCGTCTGACGTTAAAGACTCTTCTCTGCGCGTACCAAACGGTGTATCCGGTACGGTTATCGACGTTCAGGTCTTTACTCGCGATGGCGTAGAAAAAGACAAACGTGCGCTGGAAATCGAAGAAATGCAGCTCAAACAGGCGAAGAAAGACCTGTCTGAAGAACTGCAGATCCTCGAAGCGGGTCTGTTCAGCCGTATCCGTGCTGTGCTGGTAGCCGGTGGCGTTGAAGCTGAGAAGCTCGACAAACTGCCGCGCGATCGCTGGCTGGAGCTGGGCCTGACCGACGAAGAGAAACAAAATCAGCTGGAACAGCTGGCTGAGCAGTATGACGAACTGAAACACGAGTTCGAGAAGAAACTCGAAGCGAAACGCCGCAAAATCACCCAGGGCGACGATCTGGCACCGGGCGTGCTGAAGATTGTTAAGGTATATCTGGCGGTTAAACGCCGTATCCAGCCTGGTGACAAGATGGCAGGTCGTCACGGTAACAAGGGTGTAATTTCTAAGATCAACCCGATCGAAGATATGCCTTACGATGAAAACGGTACGCCGGTAGACATCGTACTGAACCCGCTGGGCGTACCGTCTCGTATGAACATCGGTCAGATCCTCGAAACCCACCTGGGTATGGCTGCGAAAGGTATCGGCGACAAGATCAACGCCATGCTGAAACAGCAGCAAGAAGTCGCGAAACTGCGCGAATTCATCCAGCGTGCATACGATCTGGGCGCTGACGTTCGTCAGAAAGTTGACCTGAGTACCTTCAGCGATGAAGAAGTTATGCGTCTGGCTGAAAACCTGCGCAAAGGTATGCCAATCGCAACGCCGGTCTTCGACGGTGCGAAAGAAGCAGAAATTAAAGAACTGCTGAAACTTGGCGACCTGCCGACTTCTGGTCAGATCCGCCTGTACGACGGTCGCACTGGTGAACAGTTCGAACGTCCGGTAACCGTGGGTTACATGTACATGCTGAAACTGAACCACCTGGTCGACGACAAGATGCACGCGCGTTCCACCGGTTCTTACAGCCTGGTTACTCAGCAGCCGCTGGGTGGTAAGGCACAGTTCGGTGGTCAGCGTTTCGGGGAGATGGAAGTGTGGGCGCTGGAAGCATACGGCGCAGCATACACCCTGCAGGAAATGCTCACCGTTAAGTCTGATGACGTGAACGGTCGTACCAAGATGTATAAAAACATCGTGGACGGCAACCATCAGATGGAGCCGGGCATGCCAGAATCCTTCAACGTATTGTTGAAAGAGATTCGTTCGCTGGGTATCAACATCGAACTGGAAGACGAGTAATTCTCGCTCAAACAGGTCACTGCTGTCGGGGTAAAACCCGGCAGCGGATTGTGCTAACTCCGACGGGAGCAAATCCGTGAAAGATTTATTAAAGTTTCTGAAAGCGCAGACTAAAACCGAAGAGTTTGATGCGATCAAAATTGCTCTGGCTTCGCCAGACATGATCCGTTCATGGTCTTTCGGTGAAGTTAAAAAGCCGGAAACCATCAACTACCGTACGTTCAAACCAGAACGTGACGGCCTTTTCTGCGCCCGTATCTTTGGGCCGGTAAAAGATTACGAGTGCCTGTGCGGTAAGTACAAGCGCCTGAAACACCGTGGCGTCATCTGTGAGAAGTGCGGCGTTGAAGTGACCCAGACTAAAGTACGCCGTGAGCGTATGGGCCACATCGAACTGGCTTCCCCGACCGCGCACATTTGGTTCCTGAAATCACTGCCGTCCCGTATCGGCCTGCTGCTCGATATGCCGCTGCGCGATATCGAACGCGTACTGTACTTCGAATCCTATGTGGTTATCGAAGGCGGTATGACCAACCTGGAACGTCAGCAGATCCTGACTGAAGAGCAGTATCTGGATGCGCTGGAAGAGTTCGGTGACGAATTCGACGCGAAAATGGGTGCGGAAGCAATCCAGGCTCTGCTGAAGAGCATGGATCTGGAGCAAGAGTGCGAACAGCTGCGTGAAGAGCTGAACGAAACCAACTCCGAAACTAAGCGTAAGAAGCTGACCAAGCGTATCAAACTGCTGGAAGCGTTCGTTCAGTCTGGTAACAAACCAGAGTGGATGATCCTGACCGTTCTGCCGGTACTGCCGCCAGATCTGCGTCCGCTGGTTCCGCTGGATGGTGGTCGTTTCGCGACTTCTGACCTGAACGATCTGTATCGTCGCGTCATTAACCGTAACAACCGTCTGAAACGTCTGCTGGATCTGGCTGCGCCGGACATCATCGTACGTAACGAAAAACGTATGCTGCAGGAAGCGGTAGACGCCCTGCTGGATAACGGTCGTCGCGGTCGTGCGATCACTGGTTCTAACAAGCGTCCTCTGAAATCTTTGGCCGACATGATCAAAGGTAAACAGGGTCGTTTCCGTCAGAACCTGCTCGGTAAGCGTGTTGACTACTCCGGTCGTTCTGTAATCACCGTAGGTCCATACCTGCGTCTGCATCAGTGCGGTCTGCCGAAGAAAATGGCACTGGAACTGTTCAAACCGTTCATCTACGGCAAGCTGGAACTGCGTGGTCTTGCTACCACCATTAAAGCTGCGAAGAAAATGGTTGAGCGCGAAGAAGCTGTCGTTTGGGATATCCTGGACGAAGTTATCCGCGAACACCCGGTACTGCTGAACCGTGCACCGACTCTGCACCGTCTGGGTATCCAGGCATTTGAACCGGTACTGATCGAAGGTAAAGCTATCCAGCTGCACCCGCTGGTTTGTGCGGCATATAACGCCGACTTCGATGGTGACCAGATGGCTGTTCACGTACCGCTGACGCTGGAAGCCCAGCTGGAAGCGCGTGCGCTGATGATGTCTACCAACAACATCCTGTCCCCGGCGAACGGCGAACCAATCATCGTTCCGTCTCAGGACGTTGTACTGGGTCTGTACTACATGACCCGCGACTGTGTTAACGCCAAAGGCGAAGGCATGGTGCTGACTGGCCCGAAAGAAGCAGAACGTCTGTATCGCTCTGGTCTGGCTTCTCTGCATGCGCGCGTTAAAGTGCGTATCACCGAGTATGAAAAAGATGCTAACGGTGAATTAGTAGCGAAAACCAGTCTGAAAGATACGACCGTTGGCCGTGCCATTCTGTGGATGATTGTACCGAAAGGTCTGCCTTACACCATCGTCAACCAGGCGCTGGGTAAAAAAGCAATCTCCAAAATGCTGAACACCTGTTACCGCATTCTCGGTCTGAAACCGACCGTTATTTTTGCGGACCAGATCATGTATACCGGCTTTGCATATGCAGCGCGTTCTGGTGCATCTGTTGGTATCGATGACATGGTCATCCCGGAGAAGAAACACGAAATCATCTCCGAGGCAGAAGCAGAAGTTGCTGAAATTCAGGAGCAGTTCCAGTCTGGTCTGGTAACTGCGGGCGAACGCTACAACAAAGTTATCGATATCTGGGCTGCGGCGAACGATCGTGTATCCAAAGCGATGATGGATAACCTGCAAACTGAAACCGTTATTAACCGTGACGGTCAGGAAGAGAAGCAGGTTTCCTTCAACAGCATCTACATGATGGCCGACTCCGGTGCGCGTGGTTCTGCGGCACAGATTCGTCAGCTGGCGGGTATGCGTGGTCTGATGGCGAAGCCGGATGGCTCCATCATCGAAACGCCAATCACCGCGAACTTCCGTGAAGGTCTGAACGTACTCCAGTACTTCATCTCAACCCACGGTGCTCGTAAAGGTCTGGCGGATACCGCACTGAAAACTGCGAACTCCGGTTACCTGACTCGTCGTCTGGTTGACGTGGCGCAGGACCTGGTGGTTACCGAAGACGATTGTGGTACTCATGAAGGTATCATGATGACTCCGGTTATCGAAGGTGGTGACGTTAAAGAGCCGCTGCGCGATCGCGTACTGGGTCGTGTAACTGCTGAAGACGTTCTGAAGCCGGGTACTGCTGATATCCTCGTTCCGCGCAACACGCTGCTGCACGAACAGTGGTGTGACCTGCTGGAAGAGAACTCTGTCGACGCGGTAAAAGTACGTTCTGTTGTATCTTGTGACACCGACTTTGGTGTATGTGCGCACTGCTACGGTCGTGACCTGGCGCGTGGCCACATCATCAACAAAGGTGAAGCAATCGGTGTTATCGCGGCACAGTCCATCGGTGAACCGGGTACACAGCTGACCATGCGTACGTTCCACATCGGTGGTGCGGCATCTCGTGCGGCTGCTGAATCCAGCATCCAGGTGAAAAACAAAGGTAGCATCAAGCTCAGCAACGTGAAGTCGGTTGTGAACTCCAGCGGCAAACTGGTTATCACTTCCCGTAACACCGAACTGAAATTGATCGACGAATTCGGTCGTACCAAAGAAAGCTATAAAGTGCCTTACGGTGCAGTACTGGCGAAAGGCGATGGCGAACAGGTTGCTGGCGGCGAGACCGTTGCAAACTGGGACCCGCACACCATGCCGGTTATCACCGAAGTAAGCGGTTTTGTACGCTTTACTGACATGATCGACGGCCAGACCATTACTCGTCAGACCGACGAATTGACCGGTCTGTCTTCGCTGGTGGTTCTGGATTCCGCAGAACGTACCGCAGGTGGTAAAGATCTGCGTCCGGCACTGAAAATCGTTGATGCTCAGGGTAACGACGTTCTGATCCCGGGTACCGACATGCCTGCGCAGTACTTCCTGCCGGGTAAAGCGATTGTTCAGCTGGAAGATGGCGTACAGATCAGCTCCGGTGACACCCTGGCGCGTATTCCGCAAGAATCTGGCGGTACCAAGGACATCACCGGTGGTCTGCCACGCGTTGCGGACCTGTTCGAAGCACGTCGTCCGAAAGAGCCGGCAATCCTGGCTGAAATCAGCGGTGTGGTTTCCTTCGGTAAAGAAACCAAAGGTAAACGTCGTCTGGTTATCACCCCGGTAGACGGTAGCGAGCCGTACGAAGAGATGATTCCGAAATGGCGTCAGCTCAACGTGTTCGAAGGTGAACGTGTAGAACGTGGTGACGTAATTTCCGATGGTCCGGAAGCGCCGCATGACATTCTGCGTCTGCGTGGTGTGCATGCTGTAACTCGTTACATCGTTAACGAAGTACAGGACGTATACCGTCTGCAGGGCGTTAAGATTAACGATAAACACATCGAAGTTATCGTTCGTCAGATGCTGCGTAAAGCTACCATCGTTAACGCGGGCAGCTCCGACTTCCTGGAAGGCGAACAGGTTGAATACTCTCGCGTCAAGATCGCAAACCGCGAACTGGAAGCGAACGGCAAAGTGGGTGCAACTTACTCCCGCGATCTGCTGGGTATCACCAAAGCGTCTCTGGCAACCGAGTCCTTCATCTCCGCGGCATCGTTCCAGGAGACCACTCGCGTGCTGACCGAAGCAGCCGTTGCGGGCAAACGCGACGAACTGCGCGGCCTGAAAGAGAACGTTATCGTAGGTCGTCTGATCCCGGCAGGTACCGGTTACGCGTACCACCAGGATCGTATGCGTCGCCGTGCTGCGGGTGAAGCTCCGGCTGCACCGCAGGTGACTGCAGAAGACGCATCTGCCAGCCTGGCAGAACTGCTGAACGCAGGTCTGGGCGGTTCTGATAACGAGTAATCGTTAATCCGCAAATAACGTAAAAACCCGCTTCGGCGGGTTTTTTTATGGGTGTTATTCAGAGGGCAAATTCTTCATGGGAAATATTAAGAAAGGCAGGGCGAAACGAGGAAGAAGCTTTTCGCCCTGGACAACATTCCTGCTGACGGTACTAACATAAAAAAACGCAACGCTTTCAACAACCTTGCGTTTTTCATCTTCCGTAGCTGCTCGGAATAAATTTACGTTCTTACATTCTGTCTCATGTCCTTTGCGAGGCACGTCCCAGATAGCTGTCCCAGTCTTTCCATACCGGCTGCAAACCCTGAGCAGTTAATGCAGCAGCAACGGCTTCCGGCCTGCGATCGTCGTGCGGTGAGAATTGCTCCAGCTCCGGATGATTGTCGGCATAGCCACCGGGTTGCGTTTTCGAGAAGGCGCTGACGTTATTGATCGCCAGCGGAATAACGCGATCGCGAAACCACGGTGATTCCCGCGTGGAGAGTGACAGTTCAATCTCCGGCGCAAGTAGGCGGAAGGCGCAGATAGTTTGCACTAACTGGCGTTCATCCATAATCGACGCTGGCTCAATCCCGCCAGTACACGGGCGCAGGCGCGGGAAGGAGACAGAGTAACGGCTTTGCCAGTAATGTTGTTGCAGCCATAGCAAATGTTCGGCAACCATATAGCAGTCAACGCGCCAGCTGTCGGAAAGGCCGATTAGCGCGCCGAGGCCTATCTTATCTATCCCCGCACGGCCCAGCCGATCCGGCGTTTCCAGCCGCCAGAAGAAGTCCTGTTTTTTCCCTTTCAGATGATGGTGGGCGTATGTCGCCTCGTGATATGTCTCCTGATAAACCATCACCCCATCCAGACCAAGTTGCTTTAACTCGGCGTATTCCGCTTCCGCCAGTGGCTGTACTTCCATCTGTAGTGAAGAGAACTGTTCACGCAGGACAGGGAGATGACGACGAAAGTAATCCATCCCCACTTTCGCCTGATGTTCACCAGTGACCAGCAATAGATGTTCAAAGCCCATCTCCCGGATAGCGGCGCTTTCCCTGGCGATATCCGCTTCATCCAGCGTTTTACGCTTGATGCGATTGCTCATGGAAAATCCGCAGTACGTGCAGTCGTTAGCGCAAAGATTGGAAAGATAAAGCGGGACGTAGAAGCTGACGACGTTGCCAAATCGCTGACGGGTCAGACGCTGCGCCCGTTGAGCCAGTGGTTCCAGGTATTCACCGGCGGCAGGTGATAGCAATGCCATCATATCGTCGCGAGTGAGTTGCGAAACATTGAGCGCCCGCTCTACGTCAGCTGCCGTTTTGCTGTTGATTCGCAGGCGGATGTCGTCCCAGTCCAGTTGTCGCCAGCGATCACTGAAGGTTTTCATGCCGATGCCTCCAGAAATCCGGTCAGCGGGCTAGTGGCATGAGCAAAATGACTGCGACTGCCCGGCCCGGACTGACGTGCCAGCAGGCCGGCGTCTACCGCCAGACGAAATGCCTTCGCCATGTTGACGGGATCGTCCGCGACGGCAATCGCCGTATTCACTAACACCGCATCGGCTCCCATTTCAAGCGCCTGCGCGGCATGGCTGGGAACGCCAATGCCAGCATCAACGACCACCGGAACAGTGGCTTGCTGGATAATAATCTCCAGCATGGCGCGGGTTTCCAGTCCCTGATTAGAGCCAATTGGTGCGCCGAGCGGCATTACTGCTGCACAGCCCACTTCCTCCAGACGTTTGCACAACACTGGATCGGCACCGCAGTAAGGCAGCACGACAAATCCCTGTTGCACCAACGTTTCGGCGGCTTTCAGGGTTTCGATGGGATCGGGCAACAGCCAGCGGGCGTCAGGGTGAATCTCTAATTTTAGCCAGTTTGTGCCTAACGCTTCACGTGCCAGATGGGCGGCGAAAATGGCTTCTTCCGCAGTTTTCGCCCCAGAAGTATTCGGCAGCAGTCTCACACCCGCCGCGATAAGTGGATCGAGGATAGCATCGTTGTGTTGGCGCAAGTCGACGCGTTTCATCGCCAGCGTCACCAGTTGGCTGCCGGAAGCGCGGATCGCCTCCACCATCAATTGTGTAGAGGCGAATTTCCCGGTGCCGGTAAACAGATGTGAATCAAACGTTTTGTCCGCAATATGTAACATCTCAACCCCCTGCAATAACCTGAAAAAGCAGGATCTGGTCGCCATCCTGCACGATATGTTGCGCCCATTGTTCCCGCGGGACGATTTGCTGATTAATCGCCAGTGCCGCACCTGCTTGTTGTTGATCGAGTTGCTCCAGCAGTTCGTGAACAGTTAGTCCGGCGACGCACTGCATCGGTTGATCGTTAAACAGGATCTGCATTGCTTCCTCCGCATACTGGGCAACTGCTGGCGCGGCGCAACGCCAGGTTGCGCCATTGGTTTAATTTACCGTCAAACAGTCGAAGATATCCCGCAGGGGTCTCTATACCACTCAATAGCTTAATTGCTTCCAGTGCCTGTAACGTGCCCATGACCCCGACCACCGGGCCAACCACGCCTGCCGTGCGGCAGTTGCGTTCAGGCTCCTGGTTATCCGGCCACAGGCAGCGGTAACACCCCTGTTCCCAGGGCGGTGTCAGCACCATCAACTGACCACCAAATCCGACCGCGCTGGCGGTGATAAGCGGTGTGTTAAGTGCTACGCAGGCGGCATTAATCTCCTGGCGAGTCGCCATGTTGTCGGTACAGTCGAGAACCACATCGGCCCGTGCTACTGCATCTTTTAACGCCTTACCCATTAACCGTTGTTGTAATGCTGTCAGTTGAATGTCAGGATTTAACTGTGTCAGTCGCTGTTGGCTGACCTGCGATTTGGGGCGATCGATATCTTCAGTGGTAAAGAGGATTTGTCGTTGCAGATTGCTCAAATGCACATCGTCGTCATCTGCCAGTACCAGCGTCCCGACACCAGCTCCCGCCAGGTATAGCGCAGCAGGTGTACCCAACCCACCCAGACCGATAATCAGCACCTGGCTGTCGAGCAGTTTTTGCTGCCCGTCAAGAGCAATATCGTCGAGCAGGATTTGACGGCTATAACGCATAAAATCACGGTCATTCATCGCCAACTCCTGCAATTTCCAGCAACTGTTCCGTTGCCAAACGCCAGTCTGCGGCCTGGGTAATGGCACTGACGACGGCGATACTGCCAACACCTGTCGCCATCACCGCAGGTGCGCGCGGCAGGCTGATACCGCCAATCGCTACAGTGGGATAATCAGCCAGGCGCTCAATGTGCCGTGCCAGCTGTTCCAGCCCCTGCGGTGCAGAAGGCATCTGTTTGGTTTGGGTCGGGAACACATGTCCCAGCGCGATATAAGAAGGACGTGCTGCCAGCGCGACGTCGATCTCCATATCATCATGAGTCGAAACGCCCAGCCGCAGGCCCGCTGCACGGATGGCATTGAGATCGGTGGCTTGCAAATCTTCCTGCCCCAGATGGACGCCATACGCCTGATGCTTAATCGCCAGCCGCCAGTAATCGTTGATAAACAGTCGCGCGTTATAGCGGCGGCCCAGCGCAATTGCTGCCACGACATCGGCTTCAACCTCTTCATCGCGCCGATCTTTGATGCGCAGCTGGAGAGTACGCACGCCTGCATCCAACAGACGTTCGATCCACTGTACGCTGTCCACTACCGGGTACAGTCCTAAACGAAAAGGTACGTGAGGAAAATCAGGCTGATACATCACGCTTCCTCCTTACGCAGGTAGATTTCTCCACCTCTGGCACGGAAGTTCTCCGACATATCCGCCATTCCCACTTCAATGGTTTGCGCGGCGGCATAGTCACGCACTTCCTGGCTGATTTTCATCGAGCAGAATTTCGGCCCACACATGGAGCAAAAATGGGCGACTTTACCGGACTCTTGTGGCAGGGTTTCATCGTGATAAGCGCGGGCGGTAAACGGGTCGAGGGCCAGATTAAACTGGTCTTCCCAACGAAATTCGAAGCGGGCTTTCGACATGGCGTTATCGCGAATTTGCGCGCCTGGATGCCCTTTCGCCAGGTCGGCGGCGTGGGCGGCAATCTTATAGGTGATAAGCCCCTGCTTAACATCTTCTTTATTAGGTAGACCCAGATGCTCTTTTGGCGTTACGTAACAGAGCATCGCGCAGCCAAACCAGCCAATCATCGCCGCGCCAATCCCCGATGTGAAGTGGTCATAACCCGGCGCAATATCAGTAGTTAGCGGCCCGAGGGTATAGAACGGTGCTTCGTGGCAGTGCTCTAACTCCTCGGTCATATTGCGGCGGATCATCTGCATCGGCACGTGGCCTGGACCTTCAATCATCACCTGCACGTCATATTCCCAGGCGATTTTGGTCAGTTCGCCCAGCGTATGTAGTTCGGCAAACTGCGCTTCATCGTTGGCGTCCTGAATAGAACCGGGGCGCAGGCCGTCGCCCAAGGACAACGAAACATCATAAGCGGCACAGATTTCACAAATTTCGCGGAAGTGTTGATAGAGGAAATTTTCCTGATGATGGGAGAGGCACCATTTCGCCATAATCGAACCGCCGCGAGAGACGATACCGGTCAGGCGTTTCGCGGTCATCGGCACGTAGCGCAGTAGCACGCCCGCATGGATAGTGAAGTAATCCACACCTTGCTCGGCCTGTTCCAGCAGCGTGTCCCGGAACGCTTCCCAGGTAAGATCTTCAGCGATCCCATTAACCTTCTCCAGCGCCTGGTAGATCGGCACTGTACCAATCGGCACCGGGCTGTTACGCAAAATCCATTCGCGAGTTTCGTGAATATAGCGACCGGTGGAAAGATCCATCACTGTATCCGCCCCCCAGCGCGTAGACCATACCAGCTTTTCCACTTCTTCTTCGATGGAAGAGGTGACTGCCGAGTTGCCGATATTGGCGTTAACCTTCACCAGAAAGTTGCGACCAATAATCATCGGCTCCGATTCCGGATGGTTGATGTTGGCGGGGATAATGGCACGTCCGGCAGCGACTTCATCACGGACAAATTCCGCAGTGATATTTTCCGGCAGACGTGCGCCAAAGCTCATTCCCGGATGCTGGTGGCACAAAACTTCGTTACGAATGCGCTCGCGGCCCATATTCTCGCGGATGGCGATGAATTCCATCTCCGGTGTGATGATGCCCTGGCGGGCGTAGTGCAGTTGTGTGACGCGGTGGCCTGCTTTGGCGCGCTTTGGGGTTAATACGCCGCTAAAACGCAGCTCGTCGAGGCCATCATCTGCCAGCCGTGCTTTAGTGTAATCGGAACTGCGCACGGTAAGTTCTTCGGTATCGCCGCGTGCATCGATCCACGGCTGGCGTAGTTTTGCCAGTCCTTGCTGCACGTTAATGGCGATCTGAGGATCGCCATACGGACCGGAGGTGTCGTAGACCGGAATCGCTTCGTTTTCTTCGTACTGCGGCTGTTCATTGCTGCCGCCGATTAGCGTCGGGCTAAGCTGGATCTCACGCATCGGCACGCGCACGCCGGGTTGTGTGCCAGTGATGTAAATGCGTTTTGAGTTCGGAAAGGCGGTGCCTTCCAGGGTGTCGATAAAATGTTGGGCCTGGGCGCGTTGTTCGCGGCGGGTCAGTTTTGTTGCAGACATAGCTCATTCCAAAAAGTTAAGGACGTGGCTTGTCAGACGACGGATGAAGCAAGAGACGATCGCCGCAAAGGCGATGCGATAGAAGATTAACTCTTGTTCCCTTCGCAGGTATTAGCCTGATCAGGTTCCGCGGATCCCGAATAAACGGTCTCAGCCAGTTAAGGCACTCCGACAAGAAATTAGCCCCGCAAACGGGGCGTTGAATGTAAATTACGCGTTAACAGCGCAGAACTCAAGCAGGATATTTGACGCGGGCGGCGTCAAGCACCAGCAGAATCAGCTTATCTTCCAGCACAAAGCGCGCTTCCAGGGCCTCGCCGATGTCAGATAAAACCTGTTGAAACTCAAGGTAATTATCATGATCGATAGCGGTTTCCAGGCTGGAATCGTAGTAATCCATAATCTGTTGGGTATTGGCTTCGAGTTGTGGCCAAATCTTCGCGGCGCGTGCGAGTTGCCCATTGCCTTCCAGTTTATGAAGAATGCGCTCATAAATACTGAAATGTCCGGCAGACAAGTAATCGACCAGGCTCTGACAAAAATCATCAAGGGCTTTTTCGTTTAGCCTCATGTACGATTCTTTGCCAGGCTTAATGCCAACCAGATTGTAGTAAGCCACGAGCAGATGCTTACGTACATGTAGCCAGCGATCAACCAGTTTGTTACTTCCTCTGACGCGCTCCGTCAGGTTATCGAGCTGGTTAAGCATGATTGACTCCGCAAGTTTGTATTCAAAAACTGCTCAGTGAGAAATGTAAAAACCATGTTAAACATGCCAGTGATGCAAAGGTAGTGCAAGAGCTATGGATCGTATAATTGAAAAATTAGATCACGGCTGGTGGGTCGTCAGCCATGAACAAAAATTATGGTTGCCGAAGGGAGAATTGCCATATGGCGAAGCGGCAAATTTCGATCTTGTGGGTCAGCGCGCACTACAAATCGGCGAATGGCAGGGGGAACCTGTTTGGTTAGTACAACAGCAGCGGCGTCACGATATGGGGTCGGTACGTCAGGTCATTGATCTCGATGTTGGGCTGTTTCAACTGGCCGGACGTGGCGTGCAACTGGCGGAGTTTTACCGATCGCATAAATACTGTGGTTACTGCGGGCATGAAATGTATCCGAGCAAAACCGAATGGGCGATGCTGTGCAGCCATTGCCGTGAGCGTTACTACCCGCAAATCGCCCCCTGCATTATTGTTGCCATCCGTCGCGATGATTCGATCCTCCTCGCCCAGCATACCCGCCATCGTAACGGTGTCCATACGGTACTTGCCGGATTCGTCGAAGTGGGCGAAACCCTCGAGCAGGCGGTCGCGCGGGAAGTGATGGAAGAGAGCGGAATTAAAGTTAAAAACTTGCGGTACGTGACTTCCCAGCCGTGGCCGTTTCCCCAGTCGCTGATGACCGCATTTATGGCGGAATATGACAGCGGCGACATCGTGATTGATCCGAAAGAGCTGCTCGAGGCGAACTGGTATCGCTACGATGATTTACCGTTACTTCCGCCGCCCGGCACCGTGGCGCGCCGTCTGATAGAAGATACGGTGGCGATGTGTCGGGCAGAGTATGAGTGATGATACACTGACCGCCTGACGCACTAAGGAACAGCCAAAATGACCGAACTCAAAAACGATCGTTATCTGCGGGCGCTGCTGCGCCAGCCCGTTGATGTCACTCCAGTATGGATGATGCGCCAGGCGGGTCGCTATCTACCGGAATATAAAGCCACGCGCGCCCAGGCGGGCGATTTTATGTCGCTGTGCAAAAATGCAGAGCTGGCGTGCGAAGTGACTTTGCAACCGCTGCGTCGCTATCCGCTGGATGCGGCGATCCTCTTTTCCGATATCCTCACCGTGCCGGACGCGATGGGGTTAGGGCTCTATTTTGAAGCCGGAGAAGGTCCGCGTTTTACCTCGCCAGTCACCTGCAAAGCTGACGTTGATAAACTGCCAATTCCGGACCCGGAAGATGAGCTGGGTTATGTGATGAACGCGGTGCGTACTATTCGCCGCGAACTGAAAGGCGAAGTGCCGCTGATTGGTTTTTCCGGCAGCCCGTGGACGCTGGCGACCTATATGGTGGAAGGTGGCAGCAGCAAAGCGTTCACCGTGATCAAAAAGATGATGTATGCCGATCCACAGGCGCTGCATGCTCTGCTCGATAAACTGGCGAAAAGCGTCACTTTGTATCTGAATGCGCAAATTAAAGCTGGTGCTCAGGCCGTGATGATCTTCGATACCTGGGGCGGCGTGCTCACCGGGCGCGATTATCAACAGTTCTCGCTCTATTACATGCATAAAATAGTTGATGGTTTACTGCGTGAAAACGACGGTCGCCGTGTACCGGTCACCCTGTTTACCAAAGGCGGTGGACAGTGGCTGGAAGCTATGGCGGAAACGGGTTGCGATGCGCTGGGTCTCGACTGGACAACGGATATCGCCGATGCGCGCCGCCGCGTGGGCAATAAAGTCGCGCTGCAGGGTAATATGGATCCGTCGATGCTGTACGCGCCACCTGCCCGCATTGAAGAAGAAGTCGCGACTATACTTGCAGGTTTCGGTCACGGCGAAGGTCATGTCTTTAACCTTGGTCACGGTATTCATCAGGATGTGCCGCCAGAACATGCTGGCGTGTTTGTGGAGGCTGTGCATCGGTTGTCTGAACAGTATCACCGCTAAGAGCCTGGTCCATCAGGCTATTTTATTTGCCATTTTGAGGCCGGGCAGTGCTCAAAATCCTCACGTACTACGTGTACGCTCCGGTTTTTCCGCGCTGTCCGGCCTCAAACTGCCTTCAACAATTACGCCTGGTGAACCAGGCTCTAAGGAGCGATTATGGATCTCGCGTCATTACGCGCTCAACAAATCGAACTGGCTTCTTCTGTGATCCGTGAGGATCGACTTGATAAAGATCCGCCGGATCTGATCGCCGGAGCCGATGTCGGGTTTGAGCAGGGCGGAGATGTGACGCGAGCGGCGATGGTGCTGCTGAAATACCCCTCTCTTGAGCTGGTGGAGTATAAAGTGGCCCGCATCGCCACCACCATGCCTTACATTCCAGGTTTTCTTTCCTTCCGCGAATATCCTGCGCTGCTGGCAGCGTGGGAGATGCTGTCGCAAAAGCCGGATTTAGTGTTTGTCGATGGTCATGGGATCTCGCATCCGCGCCGTCTTGGCGTCGCCAGCCATTTTGGCTTATTAGTGGACGTACCGACCATTGGCGTAGCGAAAAAGCGGTTATGCGGTAAATTCGAGCCGCTCTCCAGCGAACCGGGCGCGCTGGCACCGTTGATGGATAAAGGCGAGCAGCTGGCCTGGGTCTGGCGCAGTAAAGCGCGCTGTAACCCGCTATTTATCGCAACTGGCCATCGTGTCAGCATGGATAGTGCGCTGGCCTGGGTACAACGCTGCATGAAAGGCTATCGTCTGCCGGAGCCAACGCGCTGGGCAGACGCGGTGGCTTCGGAACGTCCGGCGTTCGTGCGCTATACAGCAAATCAGCCCTAATTCAGGTAAACTGCGGATAATTTCCGTATTTGAGAACTCAACATGTTACAAAACCCAATTCATCTGCGTCTGGAGCGCCTGGAAAGCTGGCAGCATGTCACTTTTATGGCTTGCTTATGCGAACGCATGTACCCCAATTACGCCATGTTCTGCCAGCAAACCGGTTTTGGTGATGGGCAAATTTACCGCCGCATTCTCGATCTCATCTGGGAAACACTGACCGTCAAAGACGCAAAAGTAAATTTCGACAGCCAACTGGAGAAATTTGAAGAAGCGATTCCTTCAGCCGACGATTTCGATCTGTACGGCGTTTATCCGGCAATCGATGCTTGCGTGGCGTTAAGTGAACTGGTCCATTCGCGTTTAAGTGGCGAAACGCTCGAACACGCGGTAGAAGTGAGTAAGACCTCCATCACGACCGTGGCGATGCTGGAAATGACTCAGGCTGGCCGTGAAATGAGCGATGAAGAGCTCAAAGAAAACCCAGCTGTAGAGCAAGAGTGGGACATTCAGTGGGAAATATTCCGACTTTTAGCTGAGTGCGAAGAACGCGATATCGAGCTGATAAAAGGCCTTAGGGCAGACCTGCGTGAGGCGGGCGAGAGCAATATTGGTATAATTTTTCAGCAATAAGACCAGAAAACGTGATTTAACGCCTGATTTGTCATACCTGGAGTCTTCCCTTTCGCCCCCCGTCTGGTCTACATTTGGGGGGCGAAAAAAAGTGGCTATCGGTGCGTGTATGCAGGAGAGTGCTATTCTGGCATTTCCGTCGCACTCGATGCTTAGCAAGCGATAAACACATTGTAAGGATAACTTATGAACAAGACTCAACTGATTGATGTAATTGCAGAGAAAGCAGAACTGTCCAAAACCCAGGCTAAAGCTGCTCTGGAGTCCACTCTGGCTGCAATTACTGAGTCTCTGAAAGAAGGCGATGCTGTACAACTGGTTGGTTTCGGTACCTTCAAAGTGAACCACCGCGCTGAGCGTACTGGCCGCAACCCGCAGACCGGTAAAGAAATCAAAATTGCCGCAGCTAACGTGCCGGCATTTGTTTCTGGCAAGGCACTGAAAGACGCAGTTAAGTAAGATTGCGTGGCAGTGAACAGTTTTAACGAAGGGGTGGTTTCACCCCTTTTGTCTTTCTGGCGTCGATCATTGATGCTGGTGGGCGCTCTGTTTCTCACTGCCTGTAGTCACAACTCTTCACTTCCTCCCTTTACCGCCAGTGGATTTGCTGAAGATCAGGGCGCGGTACGTATCTGGCGAAAAGACAGTGGCAATAATGTGCATCTGCTTGCTGTGTTTAGCCCGTGGCGCAGTGGCGATACCACGACACGAGAGTATCGCTGGCAGGGCGATAACCTCACGCTTATCAATATCAATGTTTACAGCAAACCGCCGGTGAATATTCGCGCGCGTTTTGACGATCGCGGCGATCTGAGCTTTATGCAACGTGAATCCGACGGGGAAAAACAGCAGCTTTCTAACGACCAAATCGATTTATACCGTTATCGTGCTGATCAGATCCGCCAGATTAGCGATGCCTTACGTCAGGGGAGAGTCGTGCTGCGCCAGGGGCGCTGGCATGCGATGGAACAGACCGTGACCACCTGCGAAGGGCAAACCATTAAACCTGATTTAGATTCGCAGGCGATAGCGCATATCGAGCGCCGCCAGAGCCGCTCTTCTGTTGATGTCAGCGTGGCATGGCTGGAAGCGCCCGAAGGTTCGCAATTACTGTTGGTGGCAAACTCTGATTTCTGTCGCTGGCAACCCAACGAGAAAACGTTCTGATTTACCAGTGGCCCATCCCCATATGACCGCCACCACCGCAGCCGCCGTAACCCATGCCCATTCCGGTACCGCGCGGAATACCCGCTTCAGCCATCGCAATATCTCGTTTCACCCGTAACTCATCTAACGACTGACGCAAATTCTCCATCTCTTTGGCGACCGCGTTAATTTTGCTGCTATCCGGTGGGTTAGCGGCCAACAGGGCATTGTATTCATAACGCTTCGTCACCAGTTGCTGGTGTAGTGCGCTGCTTTGAGCGTAAAAGTCATTATGGATTTTCTGCCACGCCGTCTGTTGTTCGCTGGTTAAAGGCACGGCATTTTGCTGCCACATACCGTGTCCGCCGTGAGCAAATGCAGATGTCGATCCCATCGCCATTGCTGAAAGCGCCATCATCACCAGGGCAATTTTCGTGTTCCGTTTCATGGTTAATCCTCCAGTGGTTGTCTTACTTCGGGTATTGCATCTTTCGTGCCAACGGCGAAACGCTGATATGACGGGCAATATGACATGATAAACGAGTAAAAATGACTCGCCTGCTGTGTGTAGCGAGTCATTTTTACTCATTGAAACTTAAGCCTTTGTGTTAAAGCGTAGGGTAAGTGCTAATAAAAGATGGCATGATTTCTGCTGTCAAAAAGGGATGAACAGGCAAAGAAGAAGATGCGTTTTATGCAGCGATCAAAAGATGCCTTAGCAAAATGGTTAAGCGCGATCCTTCCCGTAGTCATTGTTGGGCTGGTGGGGTTGTTTGCGGTGACCGTGATTCGCGATTATGGGCGTGAGACTGCCGCCGCCAGACAAACTCTGCTGGAAAAAGGCAGTGTACTTATCCGCGCTCTCGAATCCGGCTCGCGCGTCGGTATGGGGATGCGCATGCATCATTCGCAGCAGCAGGCTTTACTGGAAGAAATGGCTGGGCAGCCAGGAGTGCGTTGGTTTGCGGTCACGGATGAACAAGGAACAATCGTGATGCATAGCAACTCCGGCATGGTGGGAAAACAGCTTTATTCCCCGCAGGAAATGCAGCAGTTACATCCGGGAGACGAAGAAGCGTGGCGGCGGATCGATAGCGCAGACGGCGAGCCTGTTCTGGAAATTTATCGCCAGTTTCAACCGATGTTTGCTGCTGGAATGCACCGGATGCGCCATATGCAGCAGTATGCCACGACACCACAAGCAATTTTTATCGCTTTCGACGCCAGTAACATTGTGAGTGCCGAAGAGCGTGAGCAGAGAAACACCCTGATTATCCTCTTCGCCCTGGCGACGGTCTTGCTGGCAAGCGTGTTGTCATTCTTCTGGTATCGCCGCTATCTTCGCTCGCGCCAGCTGTTACAGGATGAAATGAAGCGCAAAGAGAAGCTGGTGGCGCTGGGACATCTGGCCGCAGGCGTCGCCCATGAAATCCGTAACCCTCTTTCCTCGATTAAAGGGCTGGCGAAATATTTTGCCGAACGCGCACCAGCAGGAGGAGAAGCACATCAATTGGCGCAGGTGATGGCGAAAGAAGCCGACCGTTTAAACCGCGTGGTAAGCGAGCTGCTGGAGCTGGTTAAGCCAACGCATCTGGCTTTGCAGGTGGTGGATCTCAACACGCTGATTAACCACTCATTACAACTGGTAAGCCAGGATGCAAACAGTAGGGAGATCCAATTACGCTTTACCGCCAACGACGCATTGCCGGAGATACAGGCCGATCCCGACCGACTGACTCAGGTCCTGTTGAATCTCTATCTCAATGCTATTCAGGCGATTGGTCAGCATGGCGTGATTAGCGTGACGGCCAGCGAAAGCAGCGCAGGCGTTAAAATAAGCGTAACCGACAGCGGTAAGGGAATTGCGGCGGATCAGCTTGAAGCTATCTTCACCCCGTACTTCACCACCAAAGCCGAAGGCACCGGACTGGGGCTGGCGGTTGTGCATAATATTGTTGAACAACACGGTGGTACAATTCAGGTCGTAAGCCAGGAGGGGAAAGGTGCAACGTTCACCCTCTGGCTTCCGGTCAATATTACGCGTAAGGACCCACAAGGATGACGCACGATAATATCGATATTCTGGTGGTGGATGATGACATTAGCCACTGCACTATCTTGCAGGCATTGCTGCGCGGCTGGGGCTATAACGTCGCGCTGGCGAACAGCGGGCGACAGGCGCTGGAGCAAGTGCGGGAACAGGTTTTTGATCTTGTGCTTTGTGATGTGCGAATGGCAGAGATGGATGGCATCGCCACGCTGAAAGAGATCAAAGCGTTAAATCCGGCAATTCCGGTACTGATTATGACCGCGTACTCCAGCGTCGAGACGGCGGTAGAGGCGTTGAAAACCGGGGCGCTGGATTATCTCATCAAGCCGCTGGATTTCGATAACCTGCAGGCGACGCTGGAAAAGGCGCTTGCGCATACGCACAGTGTTGATGCTGAAACGCCTGCGGTGTCTGCCAGCCAGTTCGGTATGGTCGGTAAAAGCCCGGCGATGCAACACCTGCTCAGTGAAATCGCCCTTGTCGCGCCATCGGAAGCCACGGTGCTGATCCACGGCGATTCCGGCACCGGTAAAGAGCTGGTCGCCAGGGCGATTCACGCCAGTAGCGCACGGAGTGAAAAGCCGCTGGTAACGCTCAACTGTGCGGCACTCAACGAATCCTTACTGGAGTCTGAATTGTTCGGTCACGAAAAAGGGGCGTTTACCGGAGCCGACAAACGGCGGGAAGGGCGCTTTGTGGAGGCAGACGGCGGCACGCTGTTTCTCGATGAAATTGGCGATATCTCACCGATGATGCAGGTTCGTCTACTGCGTGCGATTCAGGAGCGCGAAGTCCAGCGTGTCGGTAGCAACCAGACTATTTCGGTTGATGTCCGGCTGATTGCCGCGACCCATCGCGATCTTGCCGCAGAGGTAAAGGCCGGGCGTTTTCGTCAGGATCTCTACTATCGCCTGAATGTGGTGGCGATTGAAGTACCTTCGCTACGGCAACGGCGGGAAGATATTCCTCTGCTGGCTAACCATTTTCTGCAGCGCTTTGCCGAACGCAATCGCAAGGCGGTAAAAGGGTTTACTCCCCAGGCGATGGATCTGCTGATTCACTACGACTGGCCGGGAAATATTCGTGAACTGGAAAACGCGGTGGAACGGGCGGTGGTGCTGCTGACCGGGGAATATATTTCCGAACGCGAGCTGCCGCTGGCGATTGCCAGTACGCCGATCCCGCTGGTACAAAGTCAGGATATTCAGCCGCTGGTGGAAGTCGAAAAAGAAGTGATTCTGGCAGCACTGGAGAAAACGGGCGGCAACAAAACCGAAGCCGCCCGTCAGTTAGGGATCACGCGCAAAACGCTATTGGCAAAACTGTCGCGTTAGTTCTGCTCGCGTTCGATGGCGCGCCAGCCGATATCCTTCCGGCAGAAGCAATCGTCCCAATGGATATCGGTCATTAAGGCATAAGCGCGTTTCTGCGCTTCTGCCACGGTATGACCCAGCGCGGTGACGCACAGTACGCGCCCGCCGCTGGTTACCACCTGCTCGTCATCCGCCAGTTTTGTGCCCGCGTGGAACACTTTGCCGTCAGACACTTCTTCCAGCGGCAGGCCGTGGATCACATCGCCGGTGCGGTAATCGCCCGGATATCCACCCGCAGCCATCACCACGCCGAGAGAAGCGCGTTCATCCCACTCGGACGTTTTCTCGTCAAGCGTACCTTCACAGGCCGCCAGGCAGAGTTCAACCAGATCGGACTTCATGCGTAGCATAATCGGCTGGGTTTCCGGATCGCCAAAGCGGCAGTTAAATTCGATAACCTTCGGATTGCCCTGTTTGTCGATCATCAGGCCTGCGTAGAGAAAACCGGTGTAGGTGTTGCCTTCCGCTGCCATGCCTTTCACGGTTGGCCAGATGATACGTTCCATGGTGCGCTGATGAACCTCATCGGTCACCACTGGTGCAGGGGAGTAAGCGCCCATCCCGCCCGTGTTCGGCCCGGTATCTTTATCGCCTACGCGTTTGTGGTCCTGACTGGTAGCCATCGGCAGCACATGCTCGCCGTCCACCATCACGATAAAGCTCGCTTCTTCGCCATCGAGGAACTCTTCGATAACGATGCGATGACCCGCGTCGCCAAAAGCGTTGCCCGCCAGCATATCGTGAACAGCCGCTTCCGCTTCTTCCAGCGTCATCGCCACGATAACGCCTTTCCCGGCAGCCAGACCGTCAGCTTTAATAACGATGGGCGCGCCTTTCTCACGCAGATACGCCAGTGCAGGTTCTACCTCGGTGAAGTTCTGGTATTCCGCCGTAGGGATCTTATGGCGGGCCAGGAAATCCTTGGTAAACGCTTTCGAGCCTTCAAGTTGCGCGGCACCTGCGGTTGGGCCGAAGATTTTCAGCCCGGCGGCGCGGAAAGTATCGACCACGCCTTTCACCAGCGGTGCTTCCGGGCCGACGATGGTCAGGTCTACCTTTTCATTTTGCGCGAAATCCAACAGTGCCGGGATATCGGTCACGCCGATAGCGACGTTTTGCAGCGCAGGTTCCAGCGCAGTGCCTGCGTTACCCGGAGCAACAAAAACAGTTTCAACCAGCGGCGACTGTGCCGCTTTCCATGCCAGCGCATGCTCGCGCCCGCCATTACCAATCACTAATACTTTCATCTGTCGCTCCATTAATGGCGGAAGTGGCGCATGTTGGTGAAGAGCATCGCAATACCGTGCTCGTCGGCGGCGGCAATTACTTCGTCATCACGGATAGAACCGCCAGGCTGGATTACGCAGGTCACGCCCGCAGCGGCCGCGGCATCAATACCGTCGCGGAACGGGAAGAACGCGTCAGAAGCCATTGACGAACCTTTCACTTCCAGGCCTTCATCGGCAGCTTTAATACCGGCGATTTTCGCGGAGTACACGCGGCTCATCTGGCCTGCGCCAATACCGATGGTCATATTGTTTTTGGCGTAGACAATGGCGTTAGATTTCACGAACTTCGCCACCTTCCAGCAGAACAGCGCATCACGCAGCTCCTGTTCGGTCGGCTGACGTTTGGTGACGACGCGCAGTTCTTCTGCACCAACCATACCCAGGTCACGATCCTGAACCAGCAGACCGCCGTTCACGCGTTTGAAATCAAGGCCTGGAACACGCTCGGCCCACTGACCGCAGGTCAGGACACGTACGTTCTGTTTAGCGGCGGTGATTTTCAGTGCTTCTTCGCTGGCGGACGGCGCAATAATCACTTCGACGAACTGACGAGAAATGATGGCCTGTGCGGTTTCCGCATCCAGCTCGCGGTTAAAGGCGATAATGCCGCCGAATGCGGAGGTCGGGTCGGTTTTGTACGCGCGATCGTAAGCATCAAGAATGGAATTGCCGATAGCCACGCCGCAAGGGTTGGCGTGCTTCACAATCACACATGCCGGCTCGGCGAACTCTTTCACGCACTCCAGCGCCGCATCGGTATCTGCGATGTTGTTATAAGAGAGGGCTTTACCCTGAACCTGGGTTGCGGTAGCAACGGAGGCTTCTTTTACATTCTCTTCTATATAGAAGGCAGCCTGCTGGTGGCTGTTCTCGCCGTAACGCATATCCTGCTTCTTAATGAAGTTCAGGTTCAGCGTGCGTGGGAAGCGACCGGCGGCTTCTTTGCTTTCACCGTGATAGGCTGGGACCATGCTGCCGAAGTAGTTGGCAATCATGCTGTCGTAGGCGGCGGTATGTTCAAAGGCTTTGATAGCGAGATCGAAACGGGTTGCAAGCAGAAGCGATCCTTCGTTGGCATCCATCTCTTTAATGATGGCGTCGTAGTCGCTGCTCTTCACCACGATAGCGACATCTTTATGGTTCTTGGCAGCGGAGCGCACCATCGTTGGGCCGCCGATATCGATGTTCTCAACCGCATCTTCCAGCGAGCAGCCTTCACGGGCAACGGTCTGGGCGAACGGATACAGGTTAACAACCACCATATCGATAGGCTGGATCTGATGTTCTTCCATAATGGCATCGTCCTGGCCGCGACGGCCCAGAATGCCACCATGCACTTTCGGATGCAGGGTCTTCACGCGTCCATCCATCATCTCCGGGAAACCGGTGTAATCGGAAACTTCGGTTACCGGCAGACCTTTTTCTGCTAACAGACGGGCAGTGCCCCCTGTAGACAGCAGCTCCACACCGCGTGCGGAAAGTGCCTGGGCGAATTCGACGATACCGGCTTTGTCAGAAACACTGAGCAGAGCGCGGCGGACTGGACGACGTTGTTGCATGGTAAATCCCCTGGATTTGACTATTACAGAGAGCGTTAGCTGAATTTTTCGCGAAAAACTCAGCTAACGCCCCTAACGGGGCATCCTTATTTTTCGCCCGCATTGTAACGAAAACGTTTGCGCAACGCTCGCGAATTTTTCTCTTTCAATAGCGATCACAATTTTGACTGTGGTTACCGTGGGAAAAATACAGAAATTACATTGATGATTGTGGATAACTCTGTGCGTAAAAAGGTATAAAGCGGGGTTTTGCTGGGGAATGCAGCAGTCAGTCATTTTTCTGCAATTTTTCTATTGCGGCCTGCGGAGAACTCCCTATAATGCGCCTCCATCGACACGGCGGATGTGAATCACTTCACACAAAC